>CALEMO010000274.1 GCA_937910825.1 uncultured Solirubrobacterales bacterium
TGGCCGAGGTCCTCGTGCAGAGTGACCTCGATGTTCTTTCCGCCGGCAGCTTTGACGGCCGCAGCAATCTCGCGGACGGAGTCGTTTGTCGTCTGCCGGTCCTGGCCGCCGATCACTGCGTGGATCGGCGTGTGGATCAGCTTTGCGGCGGTCGCCGGTTCCCCGCGTCCGCAGAGCGGCATGCCGGCGGCAAATCGTTTCGGCGCGGCCGCGATGAGTTCCCACGTTCCGTAACCGCCCATGCTGAGGCCGGTCACGTAGACGCGGTCGGAATCCGCGTTGAGCGTTTTGCAGGTGTGCTCGACGAGCGGCAGCAGTTCCCGCGTGTCCCAGACGCGGTCGCTCGGGCATTGCGGAGAGATCACGATAAACGGGAAGTCCTTCTGCTTGTCCGCGATCCGCGGCGGGCCCCATTTCTTGACGAGCTCGATATCACTTCCCCGCTCGCCCGACCCGTGCAGAAACAGCAGCACCGGTTTCGCCTCGCCGTCGCTTTTGTAGTCCTCGGGAAGAAACTGCAGATAGCGGACTTCGACGTCCTTCCTGTCCGCATCGTCTCCGACGGAAACAGTCAGCCGCGTGGCAATCTGCGTTCCGGGCTTCTGTTCGGCGGCGATGAGCGAAGTCGTACAGGTCAGCGCGAGAGTCAGCAGTGCGGGGATGAGTCTTGTCATGTTGGTTCACTCGGTTGTTTCAGGCTGGTTGATATTCCCTGTCGCCAGGCTTCGGCTTCGGCCTGACACCTGACGACGGCGTTTCGAGCAAATTCGACGAGCGCTTCCTCCTGGCCTTTTCCGCTGAGTTCTTTCAGCCGATTGGGACAGAGCGGTTCGCCGAAAACGATGTGAACTTTGCGAGGACACAGTCGCAGGAGACCTCGCCGCGGCATCGCTTCGTGAGCTCCCGCAATCCCGACCGGATAGACCGGGAGTTTGATTCTTCGAATGAGAGAAATGAACCCGGGTTTGAACTCGCCGACTTCTCCGTTGGCACACCGCGTTCCCTCGGGGAAGAGCCCGACCAGGAAGCCAGCATCGATTCTGCGGATCGCCTGGCGGATCGTCCCCGTGCTCGCCGCATCCCGGTTGATCGGCATGACGTAGGTGTTGCGCAAAACCCAACCGACAAACGGAATGGGAAACAACGAATCCCGCGCCAGGTAGCTGACCGGTCTCTGCAGGGGGACTCCGACAAGCAGCGGGTCAAGAAAGCTCTGGTGGTTGATGAGGACCAGGCCGCCTCCGGATGCGGCGACCCGTTCAATTCCGCGCGCCCGGTAGCGAAGCCAGACTGAAAACACCAAACGCAGGCAGAACTGAAACGTCAACCAGGCGGCGTTTCGCCGAGTCGGGTGGACGTCGGATGCAGCTTGTCTGGACTCAGGTCGATCTGAAGAGGTCATGATGATCCGCACGGGACGCGACGACGGGCGGGCCGCGATCAGTCATGGCGGCCCGACAATGTTGAAGATGGCAGGCGGCGGGCTCGCCGTAAAGTCGTCCGGCGAGTTGAAAGTCACCACGCGCCGCGATTCGACACGCCAGGAGGCGTTCGCTACTCTGCGTTGCTCCCGTCGGTCTCGCTGATGACCGCCGGGATCCTGTTCCTCCGGCCCTTTTTTGAAGCGGATTGACGATGCGGATTAGCGAGATTTACCAGGCAAAGCCGTTCGGAGTTTCTATCGAGATCTTCCCCCCGAAGACCGAGGCCGGTGGCAAAGCACTTTTCGAGACTCTGGCGGCAGCGGCGCGGTGGAACCCGGCGTTTGTGTCGTGTACCTACGGGGCGGGCGGCAGCACGAGGACTCAGACGCTGGATTTATGCACGGCCATTCAGGACCAGTTCGGACTCACCGCGACCGCGCATTTTACGTGCGTCGGCTCGACGCGCGACGAACAACTGGAGTGGCTGACGACGGCGTCGGATCGAGGCATCCACAACATCATGGCCCTGCGGGGTGACCCGCCAGACGGGCAGGCTTCATTTCAGCAGGTTGAGGGCGGTTTCGCTCATGCCAGCGAACTGGTTTCGCTCATCCGGGAAGTGTTTCCTCATATCGGAATCGGCGTGGCGGGCTACCCCGAAAAGCACCCCGAGGCACCGGACGCTCAATCGGACCTCGACCATCTCAAACGCAAAGTGGAATACGGAGCGGACGCTGTCTACACACAGCTGTTTTACGACAACGACAGCTTCCTGGTCGACAACCCCTATGACCGCTACGTAATCAACGACCGCAGCCGGCCCAGATACAACCCTGACGGATCGCTCGACCTCTACATTCAGCCAACCGAGCCCAGTGATCCGGTCAAGGCCAGAAACTGGCTGCCGTCACCGCCCGCGGACGCAGAGACCCGGGGCTTCCGAATCCTGATGCGGCTTTACGGACTCTCATCCAAAGCAGTCAAGGGCGTACTCAGCGGCAAGGGCTGGCAGGGACCGACGATACTTCCCTGCGACGAAGAAAACCAGACTTCAACCGGAATCAGCTGCGCCGGCTGAGCCTCGGGCAAAAGCGGCGAGGGAGCTGATCGCAGACTTCAGCATCAGGTCGGCTGCCAGCACGGCGTATTCACCGATCTTGCGCCCGGCAGCGTCGCAGTTCCTACCTGGAGCAGGACTTCACTGCGGCAAGCGCTGCTGCGGCCAACAGCAGCAAGGCAGAAAGCGCATTCACGTTTTGGCCGCGAATCGTCCGGTGTCGCGCCTTCCCTTGCCTGAGCTCAATGAATCCATGGGCACGGGCGCTGACCCCACCGCCACCACCTTGGCCCGCACCCTTGCCTTCAGCCTCACTGCCGCCGCCGAAGCCCCAAGACACTTTCGCCACCGGAATCACCGTGATCTGACCGGCTTCCACGGCCTCCCCAAAAACCGCGCGTGCCTGCTCCGGCGCTGACCCGATCGGCCAGTCTCGTAATGAAGTCACCTTTTTCGATTGCGTCCCGTGCCTCAGCCCGGGCCTGCCGCTCGTTCATGCGCCTCCTCGGTGGCTGCGATGGCCTAAACCAACCACCTTCGACCGCGGAACTCAAGCGATCAAAATAGCCGGCATCAGGGTGAGCGACGGGGATCGAACCCGCGACCGCCTGGACCACAACCAGGAGCTCTACCTAACTGAGCTACGCCCACCGCGAAGTTACGCAATCTACCGGGGCGGAGTCCAGCTTGCGCCGTCGGCTCAGGGCTCGTTGGTGACCGGGACGGTGCTGGAGCGCAGGGCGCCCGCCGACGCGATCACGACCAGAATGATTGCCGCCACCTGGGTGGCACCCATGCCCTGGCTAAGCAGGACGAAACCGACCGTCGCGGCGACCGCCGGCTCGAGGCTCATCATCACCCCGAACACACTCGATGGCAGTCGCCTCATCGCTTCGAGCTCGAGCGAGAACGGCACAGCCGAGCTGAGTACCCCTACCGCGATCCCAATCGCCAGGACTTCCGCAGAGAACAGGTTGGTGCCGCCTTCGGCGATCCCGAACGGGGCGACCAGGATGGTCGAGATAACCATTGGCACCACCAGAGCCTTACCGCCAGAATCCTGCTGACCGAGGCGCTTGCCTAGCAGGATGTAAGAGCCCCAGAAAAGTCCCGCGACGAAAGCCAGCAGGAGGCCTAGCCGATCGAGGCCCTCCCCGCCGATTCCACCGGTGAGCAGCAGGATGCCGCAGGCGGCGATCCCGGCCCAGATCCAGTCCCGTCGGCGGCCCGAGGTGAATATGGCGACGCCGAGCGGGCCGATGAATTCGATCGTCACCGCGGTACCCAGCGGGATCCGGGCTATCGCTTCGTAGAAACAGAGGTTCATTCCCGCGAGGGCCACCCCGAACAGCAGGACGACTTTGCGGTGTTCCGGAGCGATTCGCAGGCTCGGACGCCAGAGCGCGAAAAGCACGATCGAAGAAACCAGTGCCCGCATCAGCACGACGCCACCAGGACCCACATCCGAGAACAGATCGGTGGCCACGGCAGAGCCGACCTGGATCGAAAGTATCGCTCCGAGCACCATCATCACGGCAAGCGGGGTCGGTGACTGGGATCTCTCGGACACGCCCACAGTCAAGCACCGACCGTACCGGCCGTGCCCCTTGCCAACCCGTACCCGGTGGCTGCGTGATAATCAGGCCATGAGCAAACTTGAGGCCCCGGACCGGGAACAGTTTCCCCACTTCCGAACGATCAGCACCCGCTGGAAAGACAACGACATCTACGGCCATGTCAACAACGTCGAGTACTACTCGTTCTTTGACACCGTAATCAATGCCTGGTTGATCGAAGAAGGCGGGCTCGACATCCACTCCGGAGATACGATCGGCGTCTGCGCCGAATCGCATTGCCGCTTCCTCGCTTCGGTCGAATTCCCGCAGGCGGTCGAAGCCGGCATACGCCTGGGCAAGCTTGGCAATTCAAGTGTGCGTTATGAGATCGGCCTCTTTGACGATCAGGGCAAGCCGCTCGCCGAAGGCTGGTTCGTCCACGTTTTCGTGGATCGGGAAAGCCGCGTACCGGGCCTGATACCGGAATCGATCCGAACATCCCTCGAACGCCTGGCGGAGCCGGCCCGATGAAGACCACCGCCACAGTTCTGCGCAGCATGGGTGAAACCGGGCCTTTCTCCGAAAGCCGGCCACTCGAGCGGCAGGAACTCGAACTCGACGAACCCGGACCCGGCGAACTGCTGGTCAAGGTCGGGGCCGCCGGCCTCTGCCACTCGGACCTTTCGGTGATCACCGGGCAGCGGCCGAGGGTGATGCCGATGGCGCTCGGCCATGAAGCCGCGGGCGAAGTTGTGGCCGCCGGCTCGGGCGACTCGGCATTCTCTGAAGGAGACCGGGTTGTGCTGGCTTTCGTGCCAGCCTGCGGACGTTGCCACTTCTGCCTGCTCGGCCGGCCGGCGCTCTGCGAGCCGGGCGGTGCCGCGAACAATGCGGGCACTCTGCTGAGCGGCCGCTGCTGCATGCACGATTCGGATGGCAAAGTCGTCTTTCACCATCTCGGGGTTTCAGC
>CALEMO010000275.1 GCA_937910825.1 uncultured Solirubrobacterales bacterium
CACGCAGCTGGACCAGCGTGTACCGCTTGTCAGACTGCTGGATCAGGCCGGTCACCAGTTCGCCGACCCGGTCCTGGTACTCGTCGAACATCATCTGGCGCTCGGCTTCGCGGATCCGCTGGTAGATGACCTGCTTCGCAGTCTGGGCAGCGATCCTGCCGAAACCGTCGGGGGTCACGTCCTTGCTGGTGATCTGGTCTTCGTACGGGGCCAGCATCTCCGGGTCGAGCTCAGGATCTTCTGGCTCGCGCAGTTCACCCGTTTCGGGATCGATCGTGCGCTCCTGCTCGGCGATCGCCTCGGAGAGCAGCTTCTCTTCGAGTTCGGCCGGCAGGACCAGCTCGAAAACGCGGAAATCTCCGGTTTCATGGTCCAGATCGACCCGCGCATACTTGGCCGAGCCCGGGCTCTTGCGATAGGCCGAAAGCAGCGCATCGGCCAGCGCGTCCATCAGGGTATCGGCGGAAATCCCCTTCTCCTGTTCGAGGACTTTTACGGCGTCAACGATCTCCTGGGTCACTGGGCAGCTCCTTTAGGCAATTTCGGGCACTAGGTGAGAGCGTTCAACGCTCTCGTAAGGGATAAGGACAACTGAGTCGTCGAAAGCGAGCTTGATGTCGCTTTCTGACGCCTCAAGAATGGTTCCGGTAAATCGGCGGCGGTCTTCAATCGGTTCAGTCGTGACCACTTTGGCCCGGTGCCCGGCAAAACGGGCGAAATGCTTTGGCTTGGTGAGCGGCCGCTCCGGCCCCGGGGAGGAAACTTCCAGCGTGTGGTCCGCCAGAAGCTCGCTCAGGCCAGAAGTGACCTTCTGGCAGATTTCGAGATTAACCCCGTCTGGATGGTCGATATACAGGCGCAAGGTGTCCCGACCAGCCGGCTCGATGGCCAGCAGCTCGATACCTTCATCGACTTCATTGAGGTGTTTTTCGATCACGTCGGGGTCTGGTTTCATCTTGATCTCGGGACTTAAGGGCCAAAAAAAAGCGGGCAAGGCCCACTTCTCGACACAACTTCAGGGGAAAAGCTCCCACCAGTATAGCTCGCTTTCAGCGCTGGACCCAAGCGCCCGGGGGCAATCAGACTTCGATCAGGATCGTAACCGGGCCATCGCCGCTGATCTCAACCGTCATCTGGGCGCCAAACACCCCCATGCGCGCGTCCAGGCGGCGGCAGACGTCTTCGTACAGAGGTTCGGCAAGTTCACCGGGCGCCGCGTCGTGAAAACCCGGGCGATTGCCTGAACTCGTATCGGCGTAGAGCGTGAACTGGCTTACGCAAAGGATCTCCCGCTGGCCGAGCGGCTCGTTCATCTTGCCTTCGCGGTCTTCGAAGATCCTCAGGCGGGAAAGCTTCTCCGCCATCCGGCGGGCTTCGTCAGGACCATCGTCCTTCGAGATACCGAGCAGGACCGCCATGCCTGCACCGATTCGAGACACCTCTTCCCGATCGACGACCACTGCGGCCGAAGCCACCCTCTGGACGACGGCTTTCAAATCTATGCGGCGCCCTGGCGCATGCCGGGGACACGATCCAGGATTCTCGCGGCAATTTTCGACTTGTCGGCGATCGGCACCTTTTCGCTTGAAGATCCGTCGATCAGGGTGACCGCGTTCTCGGTGGAGTCGAAACCGATGCGAGAGTCGGATACGTCGTTGAGCACGATCAGGTCCAGTCCTTTTCGCTCGAGCTTTTCTCCAGCCCGCTGTTCGGCCTGCCCGCCATATTCGGCCGCGAAGCCGACTAACGTCTGTCCCGGCTGTCTCGCCGAGCTCAGTCCGGCGAGGATGTCTTCGGTTGGTTCGAGTTTGATCCGGAGGCCGTCACCACGGCTCATCTTCGACATGGAGCGCTCGACTGGCCGGAAGTCGGCGGGCGCTGCGGCCATCAACAGCACGTCACATTCGGGGAAGTGCTTTCGGCATTGCGCTTCAAGCTCGGAGGTGGTCTCCACGTCAATGCGGTCAATGTCCGGCGACGATTCCAGTCCGACATTGGCGGCGATCAGTGTTACCGCGGCCCCGCGTGAGGCCGCGACCTCCGCCAGAGCGAGTCCCATGCGGCCGCTCGAGCGATTGCCAATGAAACGCACGGGGTCGATCGCCTCTTTCGTGCCACCGGCCGTGACCAGAATCCTCAGGCCGACGAGGCCACTGGAGCCAGCGGCCGCAGCCGGTCCCACTTCAAGGGCGGGGTCCGCCAGCGCCGCCTCAACCCGGCTCATGAGTTCTGCCGGCTCAGGCAGACGCCCGATCCCGTATTCACCCTTTGAAGCAAGGCGTCCTTCGCCCGGTTCGATCACGCTGACCCCATACTCGGTCAGCATTTTCAGATTCGCCTGGGTAGCGGCATCAAGGTACATGCGCTCGTTCATCGCCGGAGCTACCAGGCGCGGTGCTTCGCAGGCGAGAAAACTGGTCGTAAGAATCGAATCAGCCATTCCCGAGGCGAGCTTGGCCAGAGTGTTGGCCGAAGCCGGCGCTACGAGGTAGAGGTCTGCGTTCTCAACGAGCGCGAGGTGCCCGATCGGCTCATGTTCGGGCATTGCATCGCCCGGGAAGGTGCCGCGCATCGGGTCACGCTCGAATTCGGAGGTCAGAACCGGGGCCCCCAGAATGCCCTCGAATGTGTCCGGTCCGACAAACTTCCTGGCGGAAGCAGTCATCATCACCCGGACACTGTGTCCCGCGCCGGTCGCAAGGCGGACGAATTCAACCGCCTTGTAGGCCGCGATCCCGCCGCTGACACCAAGCAGGATTTTCGCCATGGCGATTACCCTTGCGGGCTGCTCCTAGCCGCGATACTCATACTTGAGCTTGCCTTCGGCCACTTCTTCGAGGGCGAGGGTCAGCGGGCCCTTGCCGGGCTCGGCCGGAACCATCGGCGGCGGGTAGTCACCGTATCCGCCTTCGTTCAGGCTCTGGTAGTAGCTGTTGATCTGCCGGGCGCGGCGGGCGGCCACTACTACTGCGGCGTAATGGGAGTCAGTGTTCTCGAGAAGGTGGTCGACGCGTGGCTTGATCATTACGTCAATTCTGACAGCTTGCCGCGCACTATGGTTTCCAGCTCGTCGGCTGCATGCTGAAGATCGTCGTTTACCACCTGAAAATGGAAGTCGTCCTTGGCATCGAGTTCGTGCCTGGCGACTTCCAGGCGGGCCTTGATCGCCCCTGGAGAATCAGTACCCCGGCCCTTGAGCCTTGCCATCAGCGTTTCCAGTTCTGGTTCCGGGGGACTGACGAATACCTGCAGTGCTTCCTTCATCGTCCGCCGGACCTGCTCGGCCCCCTGAATCTCTATTTCGAGGACGACCGGGTGACCCTTTTCGATGCGGCCCTCGACTTCTGAACGCAGGGTCCCGTACTGGTTGCCGCCGTACCTGGCGTGCTCGAGGAACTCCCCGTTTCCGACTTTTCCGTCGAACACTCCCGGTGATAGAAAGTGG
>CALEMO010000276.1 GCA_937910825.1 uncultured Solirubrobacterales bacterium
ACGGGCCCTCGAGCTTGACGGAATCGTGCTGGCCGCTGGCTCCAACTACCTGCCGCCATCGATCGGATTCAGTTAGCAATCTTCCTTTCAGGATATGCCGGCCCGTCCGGCATCTTCGCGTTATGCGACCATTGGCGGGTGAATCGCCAGTCCGGCTCTCAACTGCTGTCGATGATGGCTCTGGTCGCTGCGGTAGTGGCGATCGTGATCCTCGTCTTTTTCGGTATCGGGTACCTATTTGGAAGGATGTTCCTCTAGAAATCTCATGCTGCTCGCAATCTTCGGAATAGACAACATCACAATTAATCTGGTCATCACCTTGGTGATCCTCTCGCTGGTCGCCCTCTGGCTGGCGCTGATCGTCTTCACCTTCACCGATGCCAGGCGCCGGATCGAGGATTCCTTCCTGGTCGGTTGTGCCACAGCCGCGTCTTTCTTCCCTTACATCGGCACGATCGTGTACGTGACCCTCAGGCCGCCGGAATTCCTGGAGGACGTCCGCGAACGGGAGATGGAATTGAAGACGTCCGAGGCCGAGCTGCGGCACCTCGAAGCCAATTCCTGCCACAAGTGCGGGCATCCGAGTGAACCCGACTTTCTGCGCTGTCCATCCTGCCGGACGAGGCTCAGGGAAAAGTGCCCGAGCTGCTCGAAGCCGGTCGGACTCGACTGGAAACTCTGCCCTTATTGCGAGACCGTACTGGTTGCCCCGCCGAAGCGTTCCCGCAGCGGTTCTTCGAGAAAAGAAGGTTCATCGAGTCGCCGCTCGTCGCGCTCGTCCCGCGAGGAAGGCAGCAGGCCTTCTCGCAAGAAGACCACGACCGCTGACGCAAGTACGGGCCGCTCCTCATCGTCCCGACGGGAAAAGGACCCGTCCGCGCGCTCCGTGGAGTCCGGAACACCGGAGGAGAGGCGGCCGCGACGCCAGGAGGAAACAGGACCTGACAAAGCTGAAACGAGAGTCGACTCCGACGAGCGCAACGAACCACGTCCCGGCAGTCGAAAGACCAAGACCCCGGACGATGACCCAAAGTCCAGGCCGATCAACAGTGGCGATTCCCCGGCCCAGAGTCGGACGCCCGAATCCCGTTAGTCCCACGGGCCGGCGGCCGGCCCGTTAAAATCCGACCCAACCCCGATACGGAGTAAGAAGCCATGCCCCAGACCCTGATCCTCGTCAAGCCGGACGCATTCAAACGTGCGCTCACCGGCGAAGTTCTCGCTCGTTTCGAACGTAAAGGGCTGCGCATCGTCGCCCTCAAGAAGCTGACCGCCTCCGAGGCGATCGCCAACGAGCATTACGCCGAGCACAGCGAAAAGCCTTTCTTCGGTGAGCTCGTCGAGTTCATCACCGGAGGGCCGCTGGTAGCGGCGGTTCTGGAAGGCCCGGAAGCGGTCAAGGCTGCCCGCCAGTTGATTGGTGCCACAAATCCGGTAGAAGCGGCACCCGGATCGATCCGCGGCGACTTCGCGCTCGAGGTGACCTTCAACATGGTTCACGGTTCCGACTCAGATGAGTCCGCGGCCCGCGAGACCGCGATCTGGTTTCCCGAAGGTGTCTAGCGGCCACAGGTGAGCGCTGGTTTCCCGCTGATCCTTGCTTCGGCGTCCCTCCAGCGACGGGAGATGCTGGATCGGCTCGGCCTCGATTTTGAGGTTCGAATTTCGGGGGTTGAAGAGATCTGCCACGGAGATCCGTCGCAGGTGGTTCTTGCCAACGCCCTGCTCAAGGCGCGGGCGGTGGCAGTGCCAGGGTCGATAGTGATCGGTTGCGATACCGACGTAGTAGTCGAGGGACAACTGATCGGTAAACCGGAAGACGAAGTCAGGGCCCGCGAGTACCTTGCCCAGCTCTCCGGCCGCGTCCATGAAGTGCACAGCGGCCTTGCGGTGACCGGCCCGGAACCCGGCCAGGTGCGTACCGGGGTCGAGGTCTCGAAGGTGAAGTTCAGGGAGCTGACCCCGGGAGACATCGACCGGTACCTGGCCAGCGGAGAGTGGATCGGCCGGGCCGGTGGCTACGCGATCCAGGGACGCGGATCAGCCCTCGTCGAGGGGGTGGAGGGCGACATCGCCAACGTAATCGGCCTTCCGGTGGGTCTGCTGCTCGAGCTCACACCAGAGCTCGATTCAGCGTAGCTTGGGCAGGGACCAGCCGCGGTTCAGTGCGACCATACGCAGGCTGAAGACGAGCACCATTCCAGCGATCGAAGAGAGCCAGAGCGGGAAGGCTGCGATCTCGTACAGAAGGACGAAGGCGGTAGCGCCGGCGAGCGCCGCGGTTGCATAGACGTCGCCTCGCATGATCAAAGGCGTCTGACCGGCGAGCAGGTCACGAACGACCCCGCCTCCGACGCCGGTAAGTACTCCACAGATGACCGCAGTCGTGCCGTCGAATCCAAGTTCCAGGGTCAGACTGGCTCCGACGATCGCAAACAGAGCGAGGCCCAGTGCGTCAGCCAGCTTGAGACTCTTCTCAAATCCCGCCGCTGAGCCAGCCAGCCTCAGGACGATCGGAATCGCTGCGATCGAGCCGAGGAACGCGAAGACCAGATAAATCTCGTGTTGAATCCAGAAAACGGGCGTATTCCCCAAGATTAGGTCCCGCATCGTGCCGCCACCGACAGCAGTCACGATCCCGACTACGACTATTCCGAACCAATCGAGACGCTGCCCCGCGACAGCGATCACGCCTGAGATAGCAAACACGATCGTGCCCGCCAGTTCAGCGAATTCCATAGCCCGCAGACGCCATTGCTTCCATCCACTCAGCCTAGATTGCGTCGCGGCGGATCCGAGCCGGTATGATTCACCGGCGCTGGCTTCAGCCAATCGCAGGGTCCCGTCCGCTGCAAGTACTCGAACAACCCCCTCGCGGACGGCACCATCCACGCTGATAAGTGAGAAAGTCACTTTTCCGTGCGGAATAAACTTATTTGGCCTTCATAGCCTGAAGGCGACGAATCTTACGAACCAGGGCTCCACATGTATCGAAAGCAAGTACGCCGCCGCCGAGCGGTACTCATAGGGCTGGTTCTGGCCGGTTTCCTGCTGCTTACTTTCA
>CALEMO010000277.1 GCA_937910825.1 uncultured Solirubrobacterales bacterium
GGCGGTAGGCGCGGCCGGTCATGAGCGCCGTGATCGCGGCGGCCACGTTACGGCCCTCGACCGAGTCATAAGGCATGCCATTCGACATCAGCAGGGCGCCGAGGTTGGCGTAGCCGAGACCGAGCTGGCGGAAGGCATTGGCGTTGACGCCGATCTCTTCCGTCGGATAGCTGGAAAAACCGACAGCGATCTCCTGGGCCAGAAAAACCGTGTCCACGGTGGCACTGAAGCCCGCAGTATCGAAACTGCCGTCGTCCCGACGGAACTTCATCAGGTTGATCGAGGCCAGGTTGCAGGCCGAATTGTCGACGTGCATGTACTCCGAACAAGGGTTGGACGCGTTGATCCGGCCCGATTCGGGGCAGGTATGCCAGCGGTTGATGATCGTGTCGTACTGCATGCCCGGATCGGCGCACCTCCAGGCGGCGTCGGCGATCTGGTTCATCAGGTCCCGCGCCGGCAGGGTTTTGGTAGGTGTGCCGTCGGTGCGGGCGAGCAGGTCCCAGTCGGCGTCATCGCGGACCGCATCCATGAAGGAATCGGAAACGCGCACAGAGTTGTTCGCGTTCTGGTACTGAATCGAGGTGAAACCCTCGCCGTCGATCGACATGTCGAAGCCGGCATCGCGCAGGGCTGCCGCCTTATTTTCTTCATCCGCCTTGCAGCGGATGAAGTGCTCGACATCCGGATGGTCGACGTCCAGCACGACCATCTTCGCCGCGCGGCGGGTCTTGCCGCCGGACTTGATGGTGCCGGCCCACGAGTCGGCGCCTCGCATGAAGCTGACCGGACCGGAAGCGGTTCCGCCCTTCTTCAGGTGTTCCATCGAACCGCGGATGTTGGAGAGGTTGATGCCCGAGCCCGAGCCACCGCGGAAGATATTTCCTTCCTTGGTATTCCAGGCGAGGATCGATTCCATCGTGTCGTCGACGCTGAGGATGAAGCAGGCGGAGCACTGCGGCTTCTCTTCGAATCCGACGTTGAACCAGACCGGAGAGTTGAACGCAGCTTCCTGGTGAAGGAGAATCGCGGTCAGCTCGGCTTCGAAAACGTCAACGTCGGCGTCGGTGGCGAAGTAGTCACCCTCGCGGCCCCAGCCGGCGATCGTCCCGGCTACCCGGCCGATCATCTGCTTGACGGAATTCTCACGCTTGTCCGTGCCCAGCTGGCCCCTGAAGTACTTCTGGGCGACGATGTTGGTCGCGTTCTGTGACCAGGATTGGGGAAATTCGACCCCCCGCTGCTCGAAAGCAGGGCTGGCGGGATCGCCGATGATCGCGTCGCGCAGCTCCCATTCGACTTCGTCGAAAGGATGGACGCCTTCGCGCGTGAGGCGTCTTTCGACGACTACGCCCTTGGGGTTGACGCGGGGTGATTCAGTGACTGGCTGGGTCATGCTCTCGCTCTCTCCTTTGATGCTTTTCTCTGCTTCTGTCTGGTGCTGCTAAATGTGTTGCGGGGTGTTGCATATTGCGGGGTGTTGCTTTCAGTTCCGTGAAGCTGCTGCGCCCTGGCCGAGCCGGTTCAGCTCAACCTGGACATCTTCGACATCCAGCTGGCGGTAAACGGCCGCGAACTGCAGGTACGCGACCTGGTCGATCTGGCGCAGGCCGGTGAGACACATCTCGCCGGCCCGGGCTGCGGTGATTTCGCCACCCGATCGCTGTGCTGCTGTTTCAATCCGGTTGACCAGGTTGTCGATCGCGGTGATCGGGACCGGTCTTTTGTGCGAAGCCCGCTCAAGCCCGCCGCGCAGCTTGATGCGGTCGAAAGGCTGTCTGGAACCATCCCTCTTGCGGACGAAAAGCGATTGAAGTTCGTATCTTTCATAAGTCGTGAAGCGGTTTTCGCAGCGTGAACACTGCCGTCGCCGGCGCACGGCAGATCCTGATTCGGAGCTCCTGCTCTCGAGTACCCGACTTCCCTGATGTCCACATTCTGGGCATTGCACATGAAGAATTATACTAGGAATGGCGTCGGACACCTTCTTAGAACACCACATATAGCGTTTTGTCCGAAACATCATTTCGGGTTTTGCGACATATAGTGCCCGCCGCCCCGCCGCTGTACGATTGGTCCAGTGAGTTCTGACGAAAAACCCGAAGCGGACGCCGGTCTTGACGAAGGTCTGGCCCGCAAGCGTGATCTGACCCGGGAGCGTGCTGTCAATGCCCGGGACAAAACGCGTGAGCGCGCTGTAGTCGCCCGGGAGAACGCGGTCGAAATGGCGACCGCGGCTCGTGATGTAACCGTCGAGAAGGCGGCCGTCGCTCGTGACGCGACGGTTGAGAAAGCTGCCGCGATTCGTGAGTCCGCCAGTGAGACCATCAAGGCGGTCAAGCCGAAGTTTCGCGGCGTCTCTCACGAATGGGCTTTCTTCCTCTCGCTCGGCCTCGGCATTTCGCTGCTGGTCCTGGCCGATACACCCCGCAAGTTTCTCGCCGTAAGCATCTACGCGATTTCCCTCTGCGCGCTTTTCGGAGTAAGCGCCCTCTATCACCGGGTTAACTGGAAGACCTCCAGGGCCCGCATGCTGATGAGGCGGCTCGACCATTCAATGATCTTCCTGATGATCGCCGGTACCGTCACGCCGTTTTGCCTGCTCACGATCAACGGAACCTGGGGCACGGCGATCCTGGTCGCCGTCTGGTCAGCCTCGGTCCTGGGAATAGCAGTCGAGCTGATCTGGACCGGGTCGCCGAAATGGGTCAGTGCGCTGATCTATCTCGCGGTCGGCTGGATCGGAGCCCTGGCTTTCCCGGCGATCATCGGCAGCGCCGGAGTCGCCGCGGGCCTGCTGGTCGCCACCGGCGGGCTGCTCTATACGGTCGGCGCGGTCGTCTACGCGACCGGGCGACCCGACCCGAGTCCGACCTATTTCGGCTATCACGAGATCTTTCACGTCTTCGTGATCGGCGCAGCAGCGACCCATTTTGCGGCGATAGCCTTTTTCGCCCTCTGACCAGGTTGAGCGCCGTATGAATACGACCGATCCGCTGGAATGGTCGTCGATCGCAGTCGGACAGGTATGGACCCGGATGATCCAGTCCGGGCCCCATCAGGCTTCCGAAGCGGTTGTTTTCCTCCACGGCAACCCCGGTTCGGCATCCGACTGGGTTGACCTGGTGACGGAGGTCGGAGAAAGCCGTCGGGCAGTCGCCTTCGACCTGCCCGACTTCGGACAGACTGTGGCGGCGCCAGATTTCGGCAATTCCCTCGAGGAATATTCGGAATTCTTCGGGGAGGCACTCGATACGCTCGGCATCAGTCGCGTACAGCTCGTCCTGCATGACCTTGGTGGTCTGATCGGACTGAGCTGGGCTGTCCAGAACCTCGACAAGCTCGCCGGCGTGACCCTGATCGATACCGGGGTGATGCCCGGCTTCAAGTGGCATTCGACCGCCCGCGCCTGGCAGACGCCGGTTCTCGGAGAGGTCCTGCAGGCAGTTACCACCCGCGCGATGTTCCGGCGGGTCACGTCGAAGGCTGAACCGCGCGGCCTGCCACGGGAGTACCTGGACGAGATGTATGGCAACTACGACCGCCGTACCCGGGCCGCAGTGCTCAAGCTCTATCGGGACCTGAAGGCCGTTGCCGGCCAGTCAGACCTGATCGCGATGCCACTGAAGGACGCCGACATCCCCTGCCTCGTGATCTGGGGAGCCCACGACCGTTATCTGGGTCCCGAATTCGCCGAGCGGCAGAAAGAAGCGTTTCCTTCGGCCGAGGTCCATGTGCTCGCCGAGAGCGGCCATTGGCCGCATATCGATGATCCGGCAACGACCACCGGGCTGATCACCCGTTTCCTGCGCCGCTCCGAATAGGGCGCAGCCCCCTACCGGATTCAGCCCGCTGCTTCGAGTCCCTTGGTATCGATCACGACCCGGTAGCTGGCAG
>CALEMO010000278.1 GCA_937910825.1 uncultured Solirubrobacterales bacterium
GCCAAAGCGGTGCCAGCACGTCATTCAACATGTCAGACGGTGTGTTTAAAACGCTTTCGAACCGGGCTTGGCAACGGCACTCAGCGCAAGATCGTTAGGCTTCATCGGGCAATGGCAGAACGAACCTTCGTCAAGTTCACTTTCTTCAAGATGGACCCTGCATGGCGCCGCCGTGATCCTGCCGAACGCGCCGCGGACAAGCAGGAGTTTCTTGCTGCCTGCGACGACTTCTCTGAAGACCATTCCCTGCGGGCCTATTCGACGATCGGCACCCGGGGAGATACCGATTTTCTCGTGCTCAGCCAGAGTCCGGTCCTCGATGACCTGCATACGCTCCATGTGGTGCTCGGCCAGAGCGGCCTCGCAAAGTGGGCCGACAACCCCTATTCCTACCTCAGCACCACCCGGACTTCGCCATATTCGGAAGAGATCGCCCGGCCTGAGATTTGTGTATCCGAGCGCAAGTACCTCTTCCTCTACCCGATGGTCAAGAAGCGCTCCTGGTACGCCCTGGACGGCGAAGAGCGCCGTCGCATAATGCAGGGGCACATCGATATCGGCCGCAGCTATCCCGACGTTTCGATCAATACGACCTACTCCTACGGGCTCGACGACCAGGAATTCGTGGTCGGCTTCGAAGGCGATGACCCGTTTCAGTTCCTCGATCTGGTCCAGGAGCTGCGCTATACGGAGTCCAGCGCTTATACCGAGTCGGAGACGCCGATCTTCACCTGCGTCTCGATGTCCACGGCCAGGGCGCTCGACGCGCTGGATGGCACGGCAGTCAGTTCCGTTTCGGCGGCAGGCAGCACCTGATGAGCAGCGAATACGGAGCACCGGCCGCAGCCACTGCCCCCGCGGAGCAGCTTGCCCCGGTGGGCGACATCGAAATCGCCTTCGACGATCGCGGAAACCGGGACGACCCGGCGATCCTGCTGGTTCAGGGGCTCGGCACCCAGATGATCTTCTGGGAGGACGGCTTCTGCGACAAGCTGGTCGAACGGGGTTTCCGGGTGATCAGGATGGACAACCGGGACTGCGGCCACTCAACGGTGCTGAGCCATGCCGGCAAGCCACCGGTGGCCGCGATGATGCTCGGGATCCCGCGTCGGCTGGCCTACAGAATGTCCGACATGGCGGCCGACGGCATCGGTCTGCTTGACCATCTGGGGATCCAGAAGGCCCACATCGTGGGTTGCTCGATGGGAGGCATGATCGTCCAGACGATGGCGATCGAACATCCCGACCGGATCCTCTCGCTCTGTTCGATCATGTCGCGTACGGGTGCCTACGAGGACGCGATGCCCGGCGCCAAGGAGATGGTCGCCTTGATGAAGACGGCGCCGAACGACCTCGACAGTTTCCTCAAGCGCATGAACTACCTGGTCAGCGTGATCGGATCGCCGGCTTACCCGACCGACCCGGAGAAGCTGCGGGAACTGGTGACCCGTGCCTGGAACCGGGGCATCCACCAGACCGGTACCGCCCGCCAGCTCCACGCGATCAACTGCCAGCCGAACCGCACCCGCAACCTGCGAAAGCTCGACCTGCCGACTCTGGTGATCCACGGCTCCGCCGACCGCCTGGTCTTTCCCCGCGGAGGCCGCGCCACGGCCAGGGCGATCCAGGGCTCGAGGCTGCGCATCTACGAAGGCATGGGGCACGACCTGCCGGAGGCGCTGCAGCCCCAGTGGGCCGCTGAAATCGAAGCCAACGCCGCCCGGGCAATCTGATCCGGCAGTCAGCAGCATGAGTGAGCCCGGAACTGAAGAGAACCCCCTGCGCGTAGCGATCATCGGCGCCGGCCCCTCCGGCTTCTACGCCGCCGACCAGATCCTCAAGGATCCCGAGACCAGTGCCCAGGTTGACCTGTTCGACCGGCTTCCCACTCCCTACGGGCTGGTCAGGGGTGGAGTGGCCCCGGACCACCCGAAGATCAAGTCGGTCACCCGGGTCTACGAGCGCACGGCTGCCAAGGAAGGTTTCCGCTTCTTCGGCAACGTCGAAGTCGGACGCGACCTCCACATCAGCGATTTCGAAAAGCACTACCACGCAATCATGTATACGTTCGGCGCCGAAGCCGACCGGGAGCTGGGAATACCGGGGGAAGACCTGCCCGGAAGCTACGCCGCCACTGCTTTCGTCGGCTGGTATAACGCCCATCCCGACTTCGCGGATCGCGAATTTCACCTCGACCGGGCCCGGCGGGCTGTGGTCATCGGCAACGGCAACGTGGCGATGGATGTCGCGCGAATGCTCGCCCTCGACGACGCGGAGCTTCGCCTTACCGACATAGCCGACCACGCGATCGGAGTGCTCGACGCGAGTGGTATTGAAGAGATCGTTGTGCTGGGGCGTCGCGGTCCGGCGCAGGCCGCTTATACGAACCCCGAGATCAAGGAACTCGGTGAGCTCGAAAAAGCGGACGTGATCGTCGATCCTGCCGAGATCGAACTCGATCCGGTGAGCCAGGCCTACATCGAATCCGACGACGCCGACAAGACCACGAAGAAAAACGTCGAGATCGTGCGGGAATTCGCCGGGCGCGCCCCTTCAGGAAAGCCGAAACGGGTTGTGCTCAGGTTCCTTTCATCCCCGGTTGAGATCAAGGGCGGCGGTCATGTCGAAAGCATCGTCATCGGCAGAAACGAACTGGTCGAAGACGAAGGAACGCTGCGGGCAAAGGACACCGGTGAGCGTGAAGAGCTCGACTGCGAACTGGTTCTGCGTTCAGTCGGCTATACGGGCATCCCGATCCGCGGTGTGCCTTTCGACGAAAAGCGCGGAACGATCCTGAATCAGCGTGGCCGCGTACTGGAAGAGCATGGTGCTGCACACCGCAGGGGCCACTACACCGCCGGCTGGATCAAGCGCGGACCCTCAGGCGTGATCGGCACCAACAAGAAGGATGCCAAGGAAACGGTCGACCACCTGCTGGAAGATGTGGCGGCGGGGTCGATGCTCGATCCATCCAGCCCCGACCCCAACAGCATCGAGGCCCTGCTGCGCGAACGTGGCGCCAATTACGTGAGCTTCAGCGGCTGGGAGAAGATCGACCGGGCTGAAGTCGGACGCGGCGAGCCCCATGGACGGCCGCGAGTGAAGTTCGTGCGGGTAGACGAAATGCTCGAGCATGCCGGCAGCGATTCCGAGGGGTAGGCTGGAACCATGCC
>CALEMO010000279.1 GCA_937910825.1 uncultured Solirubrobacterales bacterium
CCTGGCTGAAATCAAGCAGTTCGGTGCTGCCCCGCATCGAGAGCAGCAGCTGGCCGATCTCGGTTCGGCCGGCGTCGTGCCAGGCCCGCAGGGGACCGACCGCTCCGGCTTCTGCGGCGAGTCGCGCTGCAACAAGGGCCTCGGGAACCTGATCCCATGACTCACGAGTGGCACTGATCGCGAAGGCGACCCGGTCCGGGTCGATGCTGTGCCTCGAAAGTGCGGTACGCAAACGGGCCGCCAGCCGCTCACGAGAGCTGACGTCATCTGGCTCAGAACCCTTGCTGCCGCGATCAAGCACGCCGAGCAGACAGTTGCCGCGGGAGCCGATCAGCGCCGGGCGGTCAGGCTCGGAAAGGCTGCCGCGCAACGGCGCCAGCAGCGGCGCCCAAGCTTCTTCGTAGGCGGTTCCCTGCTTAACCGCATCCGGTCTCCAGACAGCCGCCACTGCCATCAACTGCCCGTGGTGCCGGGGAAAGCCCAGAGTCGACGCGCGGCGCGCGGCCGCCAGCGGATCGATCACGCCAGAAGCAAGTTCGAACAGCAGATTGCCCCTCGATCGGGCCCTGAGCTCCTTTTCTTCGCCACCTCTCATCAGCCCGAGGCCGACCGCCACCGCCGCACGCTCCATTGCGATTGGAGTGAAACGGTCGAACTCGTGCTCGGTCTGGATCGCAACCACCCGCCCCCAGGTCCGGCCCCTCAATGTGACCGGCATCGCCATCGCGCCATCAGCCTCGGTCCCGTCGGCCGACCATTTGAGCCCGGACCAGGAGTCCACCACAGCATCTTCCGTCTGCGACGCCGCACTGAAAGCGACCAGTTCTCCCCGGGCGTCTTCGAGGATGACCGGGTTGCCGACGAGCCGCGCCACCTCGCCCAGGACCGTCTCGGCACCGGCACCTTCGAGCACGAGCGCGTCAAGATTGCGATGGAGTTGCTCGCCCCGCCGAGCGAGAGCATGTCCGGTATTCAGCAGGTTGCCGTTCACCGTCTCGCTCACTTCGACGAAGCGGACCCCGCGTTTCAAGGCCACCATCGGAATTCCGCGCCGCTCAGCCTCGCGGACAAGGGAAACAGGCAACTCACGGTGCCAGGCGAAGCCGAGCTCGACCGCCACTCCCACCGCTCCCTCAGCGGCAAGGTCGCGGACGAAACGACGCTGCGCCGCTGCGTCGGAGCCGATCGATGAGCCGGTCGTAAGGATCATCTCCCCTCCGCGCAGCAGGTTCGATACGTCGGGCACATCCAGCGTGTGGACCCACCTGACTTCGGCCTCGAGCCCGGCCTGGCCGGCAACCAGGTCAGGCAGAGCCGCCCGGATGATCGGCAGGTCAATGAAGTCGGAAACGGTCAGGGCGCCGGAGGACATTGCCCTGATGTTTACAGGCGGGAGCTAACCGTTGCGCCGCTTGCGCTTGCGGCGTTCGATCTGCGGGCCACTGTCATCCGGTGGGAACTCCGGGTCCGGCGGGAACTCCGTTTCCTCCAGCGGTTCGGCGCTGCCTTCAATCACGTCGCCGCCATCGCCGGTGTCATCCGAATCCCCACCAGCGTCCTTGCGCGGATCGGGCCACGGAATCGCTTCGCCGGCAGCCCATGCCGGTGGTCGCCCACCGGGGACCCATCCGGCGATCAGAAGACCCACATAGATGAACCAGAGCAGGACGAAAAGCGGGAAGAGGATCGATACGGCGCCGAGCGCCATGCCGAGCGAACCCCAGAATCTGGTGAGCAGACCGGTGCGCATCAGCCAGAGAGATATGTAGACGACGCCGATCGTAAATCCGAGAACGCCGGCCAGCCCGAAGCCGGCGGTCAGACCGCTGGTGCTTGTGCCGCCACGCAAGTCATCCGCCACTTCGTCTTCACAGTCGGCCTTGACCTGCTCTGGTGAATCGGCATCAGCGGACTGATCATTGCCGGCATCAGCGCTCTTTTCGCGCACGCAGGTCTGGACCAGAGCCGGCCCATTGGTCCTGTATTCAGAAGCCGCGTCGAGGTTCGAAGCGGAATTTGTGATCGCCGCGATACCCATGAATAGCGGTGCCGCGATCACGACGCCGATCAATCCGTTCCGGACCCGCGGTGATCGGGCGGCAGCGGCCTTGAATAGAAATACCAGCGGGGCCACCAGGAACATGTAGCCGAGCGCCTGGAAGAGGCTCGATACCAGCTGGACCGTCCGGTGGGCCTCGATTCCGACCAGGTAGTCGGCCGATCCGCCGTCGCCCGCGGGGATGACCGAACCGTTGTAGATGTAGGACCCGGCGATCAGGGTCACCCCGAGCACCGCAAGGATTCCGGCAGTCATCGCCCAGCGGCGTTCGGATTCGATTTTGAGGGTTTGGTCAGCAGGCATGCGGAGAGTTGAGCCGGGCAAGCCTACCGGCTCGCCGGGGAATCGGACTCCGGCTCTTCGTCGCGGATCGGGTAGTACTCGAAATCCGTGGGTTCGGCGATCCGCGAAATTTTCTCGCCGACTGCCAGCACCAGATCCAGCATTGGCGCCGCTGCCGAAATCAGCGACTCGACGTGATCCCGCTTTTCACGCTGACCGGGATCGAGTTCACGCATCAAAGGCAACTCTCGTGGATTCAGAAACTTCCATGGCTCATTACGCTACAGCGAGCATGCCCTCGAACCTGCCCACAGTCCCCCTCGAAGCCGGCCTCGGCCCGGAGAACCCTCCCTGCCCGGCCTGCGGTGAGCCGCTCTTTCCCTGGGTCGGCCTGCCTGTGGGCACCTTGGTGGCCCACCGATGCGAAGCCTGCGGTCTGGGAGTCCTGAGCCTTTCCGGCAAGACCAGCGACGCTCTCGCGGATTTCGACCGGAGCCGCCAGGCCCAGGGTGATTATGCCTACCTCAACCGGGCGTCGCTCCAGGCGACGATCACCGGTGGTGCCTGGAGTGGCCTCGGAACCGACAGGGCTTACCGATTCACGCCCGATTCGGTCCAGCGTCTGGTGTCCGACCGGGACCAGATCGTCACCAGCAGACGCTGGATGCCCGGTGCAGGCATCGCTTCGATGTGGCAGAGCGGAATCAACATGTTCACTTTCGGCCACAACCTCGCGCTCGGAAGATGGGGCAAAGCGACGAAGATCCCCGCCAGGAAAGGCTGGCAACGGACGCTTGACGCCTTCATCACGGTTGTGCTTGCCCTGCCGTCCCTGCTCTTCGCATTGCCGATCGAATTGATCGGCGGCGCGCTCGGGCGCGGTGGCTCCTACCGGGTAGAGCTCAACGTTCTCTGAGCACCAGCTCCGCAGCCGCCTCCGGACCTTCCGTCAGGGTCGAGACGCGCTCGCAGCCGGGGATTCGAAGAGCGATGCGTTCGGCCGCATCGGCCAACAGTGGAGGGGTCGATGGCAAAGTGGCGACCAGCGAGTCGGCTTCCAGCAAAGCGAGCCGGGTGGAGTCGATCGGCCAGGCGGGGACCGCCGGCAGCTCGACCAGGAAAGTGTGGGCTGCGGTCTGGCCCCGGGCTGCCGATTCGCCCAGTCGACCGGCCCCACAACCGAGCGTATGGAGCCTGCCGGCCAGGAAGAGCTCATATGCCGCTAGCTCTCCTCCCAGATGCGCAGCGTCCCTGATTTCATCCACATCCGAAGACATGCCCTCCGTCGCGGAAGTGACGAGTCCGAAAAGCGGAGGTTCGATCAGCATGACCCGTTCGATGGTCTTCGGCTCGGCCAGGGCTAGCTCGAGTGCGACCACTGCGCCGAATCCGACGCCCAGCACGGTCACGCCCGCGGCGCCTATGTCGCGCAGCAGACCGCCCGTGAGGATCGCCTGTTCGACCACAGACGTCCGGGTGTAATCCCCAACCGGGGTCGTCTGACCCCAGCCGACGCGGTCGTAGGTCACCAGCCGGAAGCGTTCGGCGAGCAGACCTGCCACCGGGTCGAAGTAGCCTGAGTCAGTCCCGGTTCCGTGGATCAGCAGGACGGCCGGGCCCTCGCCGCGATCGCTGAAAGCGAGCTCGCTCAGCGCAGGCCTTGGCGCGCTTCCCGGACCAGGGTCACCGCTTCCGGAAATACGACCCGGATCGCGTCACGGACCTGGATCGCCTGCTCGTCGCTGCCGCCGGTGAGATCGAGCCGGCTGATCGAAGCGACAGTCATGTCAACCGCCAGCTTGATCGCGTTGTCGGCCCAGGCAACCTCCTGCGAAGACTGCATCTGCTGGGCCATCTCCTGCATCCTCGCCCGGAGTTCTTCCGGGTCGCCGAACATGTCAAACGGGGAACCTTCCATACGGGAAATGTAGCTGTTTGGTCACAGTAGCTGTGAAAACCCTGAGCTACGTTGCCCGATCATCAGGGCATGCCCAGGCTACTCGCCACAAACCGGGGGTCCGCCACCGTCGAACAGACCGGGCTATTCCTGCTACTGGCGGCCGCCTTCTCCGGCCTGCTCGCCCTCAGTCTGCTTTCCGGGAGTCCTCCCGGACGTGAACTCGGGCAGCGCCTCGCCAACCGCATCGCCTGTGGTCCGAGGGCACTGGAAACCTGCAATCAGCACCCAGCCGTCAGCGCCTATGGCTGGCCGGTCGCCCGTCTGGTCCGGCAGATGGCTCCGTTGCCGATGGCAAGGCCGGGGCCGGATGACACCAACCTGGTGCCGGTCGACTTCCGCTACTGCCAGCGCCCGAGCTGCGCGGTGCCTCAGGCCGGCGAACGCGGCCTTCGCCTGACGACAGCCAACCGAAGGATCACTGCCTATACCGAGGTCCTTGACCGGCGCGGGACCGGCGGCACCATCGACATCACGTATTGGCTCTACCGTCCCTCTCTCGGCTGGGAGAAGCTGGTCAAGCGAGCGGGCCGGGCCGACCTGGAGGCGGCGAGTTCAACCAGGGTGCTGCTCGGCGACAGTCCCAATCTGGTGCCACTTGAGATCCTGCCGGGCCGCAACCACTACAGCCTGCCACCCGGCGACGAAGCGCCCTGGCGCTGGAAGCTCAGGTCCACCAGCAACGGTCGCTCGACCTGAATCCGATTCGACCCGACAGGTCAGCCTGACCTCGCGACGCTTCGCCGCAGGTCCCCAACCAGTGATGCTCCCGATGTTCACGCCCACGGCAATACGAGCGGGATCATCGCCGGCCGGTGGACGGCTGGTGGCCCACTGGCCGGCCGGTGGACGGCTGGTGGCCCACTGGCCGGCCGGTGGACGGCTGGTG
>CALEMO010000280.1 GCA_937910825.1 uncultured Solirubrobacterales bacterium
AAAGCCTCGGATGAAGGTGGAGGTTCCCCGTCATCGGTGATCGCCGACCTGATCCTCAAGTCGATCACGGCGAAGAAACCGAAGACCAGGTATTCCGCCGGCAAGTACGCGAAGCAGTTGCTGACGGTTCGCCGGACGACCAGTGACCGCATGTTCGACCGCATCATCACCAGCCAGATCTAGTTCGACCGCAAATCCCATCGCAGCGCGTTAATCGGGTACCCTGATCCGGTTCGTCCGGGTGTTCGATTCGCAAAGGGAGAAATGGGTACTGGGAGAGTTGTTTCAAGGACAAGCCACGTCCTGCTGACGCTGGTTGGACTGCTGATATTTACTTCACTTTTCGCCGCCGGGGCCGGGGCGAAGACGCAGGTGATCACCAAGAAGATCGGGCCGATCACTGTTGCTCCCTACCAGGTGGCGCTGACCAACCAGACCCCGGGCAATTTCCGGCCGGTAGCCCCCGACGTCGAGGGCTACATCACCAAGATGAGCGCCGACGTCGTCGACGTAAAGACCGGCAAGCCGGTCCCGATCCGTCGGATCATGCTCCACCACATCGTCTTTTTCAACCTGGGCAGCCCGGAAGCCAGGAAGGTGGATCCCTTCTACGGGGACGGCGAAGAACGGGCGAAGATGATCCTGCCCGAGGGTTACGGATATCCGATCCACCCGGGTGAACAGTGGGGTTGGGTCTGGATGCTGATGAACCACCAGTCGCTAGCCGACCAGGTAAGTATCCGGTACCGGATGACCGTGGTCACCGACGAGCAACTCAAGCCGGTGATCCCACTCGCCTTCGATACTTCGAATCGCCGCTCCGGACTTGTCTTCGACGTGCCCGGCGGTGGCAAGCCGGGCTCGGTGGACCTGCGCCAGATGTCCCGTATCGCCCCGGTTTCCGGACGCCTGATCGCCGGGCTGGGACACGTTCACGGCGGCGCCAAGAGTCTCAACCTGAAGCAGCCTGCCTGTGGCGGCCGCAGCCTGTATCGCTCTTCACCCACCTGGGGCAGGAAGAACCACCCCTTCTACAAGGTGCGGCCGGTGCTCCACGAACCCGGCCCGATCAACATGAGCCAGTTCAGGTCAGTCCGCGGCATTGCGATCGCCGAAGGCGAGCAACTGAAACTGGTTTCGAGATACGACAACGAGTACCCCCATTCGCGAGCGATGGGCCTGATGCTCACCTATCTGGCGCCGGATCCGGCAGTCAAAAAGACCACCTGCCGCAAGCTGCCCAGGGACATCGAGGTTCTGAAGACGAAGCACAAGGGTCGCAAGAAGGTGCCACCGCGCCAGATCAGCATCTACGACTGGAGCAAGAAAGGCAAAGCCATCGAGGCCCCCGGACCACGGGGTGAGACCGAGTTTGCGACCGGGGATGCAACCGTCGTCGCCGACAACTTATCGTTCACCGCGGGCAACATCTCGCTGCCGCGTGGTGCCTCGATCACCTGGTCATTCCCGGGAGAGGTGCTGCACAACGTCACCCTGGCCAACGGTCCGGAAGGTTTCTCTTCCGACCGGCTCAGGAGCGGCGGAACTTTCACCAAGAAGTTCACCAAACCCGGCACCTATACGTTCTTCTGCGAGCTGCACCCGGTCGGCATGATCGAGCGCGTGATCGTCCGCCGCTGACCCCGGCCGCGGCCTGACGGCGGCTTTTTCAGGCGAGTTCGGCGACCGATTCGGTGAGTGCGTCGCCGATCAGGTCGAGGTGCTGCTGCTGCGCCGTGAGCGGCGGCGATACGGCGACGCCGCGGCCGAGCGGCCGGGCCAGCACGCCACGAGCGCGCATTTTCATCGCCAGCTCGACCGGTGCACCGGGGTCGCGATCGAGGATCTCGGAAGAAATCTCCAGCGCCGCCAGGAAGCCGAGGCCACCGCGGACTTCGCCGGTGGCTTCAAGTCCTTCAGCACGCTTCATCTGCTCCAGCAGCGGCCCTTCGAGTTCTTTGCCGCGTGGAATCAGGTCGTCCTCTTCGAGGATTCGCAGGTTCGCCAGCGCCGCCGCGCAGCAGGTAGCGTGCCCGGCGTAGGTCGCGCCGTGGCGGAAGGGCGGCGCGTCCGGGTCATCCCAAAACGGTGAGGCGATCTGGTCGGAGACGACCACGCCGCCGAGCG
>CALEMO010000281.1 GCA_937910825.1 uncultured Solirubrobacterales bacterium
ATCAAGGACAGGATCCTCGAGTATCTGGCTGTGAGGAAACTCAATCCCGGGTCACCAGGCCCGATCCTCTGCTTCGTCGGGCCCCCGGGAGTCGGCAAGACTAGCCTGGGCAAGTCGATTGCGCGGGCCCTGGGCCGCGATTTCGAGCGAATCTCAGTCGGCGGTCTTCGCGACGAGGCTGAGATACGCGGCCATCGCAGGACCTACATCGGGGCGATGCCCGGCACCATCGTGCGGGCCCTGCGTGATGCCGGGTCCCGCAACCCCGTCTTCATGATCGACGAAATCGACAAGATGGGCTCCGATTTCCGGGGCGATCCCTCTTCGGCCATGCTCGAAGTGCTCGATCCTGCCCAGAATGACTCCTTCAGGGACCACTACCTGGACATTCCGTTTGACCTGTCCGACGTGATGTTCATTGCAACAGCAAACGTGCTCGATACGATCCCCGGGCCGCTACGTGACCGCATGGAGACGATCCAGCTTTCCGGCTATACGGTCGACGAAAAGCGCCACATCAGCCGCCGCTACCTGGTGCCGAGACAAATCCGGGACAACGGCCTGAAGCCGGGCCAGATCGTATTTACCGACCCGGCGTTGACCGCGATCATCGAGGAATATACGAGGGAAGCCGGGGTCAGGAACCTGGAACGCGAAATCGGATCGGTTTGCCGCAAGGTCGCGAGGGTATTTGCTGAAAATGGAGGCAAAGGCAAGCGGGTCAAGGTTTCGGGCAAGAAAGTCCGTGAACTGCTCGGGCGCCGGCGGGTCTTCTCCGAAAGCCGGAGACGGACCAAGGTTCCGGGCGTATCCACCGGCCTCGCCTGGACGCCGACCGGCGGTGACGTGCTTTTCATCGAAGCGACCGCAATGCCGGGTGGAGGCAAGCTGGTGATTACCGGACAGCTCGGTGATGTGATGAGGGAATCGGCTCAGGCAGCGGTTTCCTACGTTCGTGCCAACGCGGGCAAAGTAATTCCCGGCGTTGATGAAAAGTGGTTCGCCGAGCATGACATCCACATCCACGTTCCGGCAGGGGCGGTGCCGAAAGATGGTCCTTCGGCTGGCGTGGCGATGACCGTCGCCCTGGTATCCATGATCACCGGGCGACCTGTAAAAAACAACGTCGCAATGACCGGAGAGATCACGCTGACCGGACAGGTGCTTCCGATCGGAGGCGTCAAGGAGAAA
Organism: uncultured Solirubrobacterales bacterium; assembly: GCA_937910825.1. Lineage (GTDB taxonomy): Bacteria > Actinomycetota > Thermoleophilia > Solirubrobacterales > 70-9 > 67-14. Next base: position 1,192 of record CALEMO010000281.1, read on the forward strand.
TCACTCGCTGCCCAGCGTGCGGGAATCAAGACAGTGATCCTGCCTTTTCGAAATGAAGGCGACGTGGAAGACATTCCGGAGCACGAAAGGGCCGGCCTCGATTTCATCTACGCAGGCGAGGTAAGCGACGCATTGCAGGCCGCGCTTGAGCCCAAACGACGGAAGTAACGCTATTCTCGGAAAACAGATCACCAGACCAAGCGAGGGACGATATGCCTAAAGACATTTCCAGCAAAGCCGGGCAAGCCTATTCGGCCGCCCGTGAAAACCAGTACGTCCGCCGGCTGATCGAGGACGAAGAACTGCGCGAAAGCCTCGCTGCCGCCTACTCTTCGAGCCGCAAGGCCTATGGCCGGATCTCATCGAGCAGGAACTCGGCCGTTGAGTCGGTGACAAGCGACCGCCGGGTCAAGAGGGAACTCAGAAACGCCACCGAGGCACTTCGTGAAGCCAGCGAGCGCATTCGTGAGCCAAAACGCAAGGGCCATGCCTTCCGCAATCTTTTCGCGGTCGGTCTGCTGACTGGCGGCCTGGTGCTGATTTTCAGCGAAACCGCGCGAAAGACGCTGCTTGACACCATTTTCGGTGCCGAGGAAGAGTTCGTCTACACCTCGACCACATCGGCCGACGGAGCACCTCAGACCAACGGGACCCCGGTCAGCGACTAGGGTCCCTAGACTCCCGCGTTCTCATGGAGCGCCGGGAAGACATACGAAATATCGCGATCGTGGCCCACGTGGACCACGGCAAGACAACGCTGGTCGACGCCATGCTCTGGCAGTCGGGTGCTTTTCGCAAGGGCCAGGATGTCAACGAGCGGGTCATGGACTCGATGGATCTCGAGCGCGAGAAGGGCATCACGATCCTCGCCAAGAACACTGCCGTGCGCTACGAGGGCGTGAAGATGAACATCATCGATACGCCCGGCCACGCCGACTTCGGAGGCGAGGTCGAGCGCGGCCTGACCATGGTCGATGGCGTCGTACTCCTGGTGGACTCGTCCTGGGCAAGGCGCTCGAAGCCGGCTTGCCCGTGATCCTTGTGGTAAACAAGGTCGACCGTCCCGACGCCCGGATCGATGAAGTGGTCGACGAGGTCTACGAACTCTTCATCGATCTCGGGGCTGAAGGCGACCAGATTGAATTCCCGATCGTCTTCACCAACGCCAAAGCGGGCTGGGCGTCAATGGAGCAGGGCGAAGAAGGCAGCGACCTCGCGCCCCTGATGGATCTGATGACGGACTACATCCCGGCTCCCGAGTTCGACCCCGAGCACCCGATGCAGGCCTACGTAACCAATCTTGACGCTTCGCCGTACCTCGGACGCCTGGCGCTCTGCCGGGTGCGCCACGGCAAGATCAGGTCGGGCGCCAGGGTCGCCTGGTGCCGGGCGAACGGCGAAATCGAAGCGGCGACAATTTCGGAGCTTTTTGTCACCGAGGCACTCGATCGTGTGCCGGCCGACGAGGTCGGGCCAGGCGAAATCATCGCGATCGCCGGCATCCCGGAAATCACAATAGGTGAAACTCTGGCCGACGCCGAAGACCCAAGGCCGCTACCGGTAATCGAGGTTGACGAGCCGTCACTTTCGATCGTCGTCGGACAGAACACATCGCCCATGGCCGGTCGCGAAGGCGACAAGGTCACCGCCCGTCAGATCCAGAGCCGGCTCGAGCAGGAGCTGCTCGGCAACGTCGCGATCAGGGTCCTGCCGACCGAGCGTCCGGACGCCTGGGAGGTCCAGGGGCGTGGCGAGCTGCAGCTGGTTGTCCTGCTGGAGATCATGCGGCGCGAAGGTTTCGAACTTACGGCCGGTCAGCCCAAGGTGCTCACCCGGGAAATCGACGGGGTCATGAACGAGCCGATGGAGCGCCTGGTCATCGACGTGCCCGAAGAATTCATCGGCTCGGTTACCCAGTTGCTCGCCGCACGCAAGGGGCGCATGGAAAACATGACCGCCCAGTCCGATACACGCAACCGGCTCGACTACGTGATCCCGGCCCGTGGCCTGGTCGGCTTCCGGACCGAATTCCTCACGGAAACCAGGGGCACCGGCATTCTTCACCACGTATTCGAAGGCTGGGCACCGTGGGCGGGTGACATAACGACTCGGAGCACCGGATCGCTGGTCGCCGACCGCAAGGGTTCGACCGCCAGCTTCGGATTGTTCGGCCTCCAGGAGCGCGGCAGCCTTTTCGTCGGCCCCGGAGAAGAGGTGTATGAGGGAATGATCGTCGGCGAGCACGCCCGCGCGAACGACCTCGACGTAAACGCCGTGAAAGAAAAACAGCTGACCAACATGCGGGCCTCGTCTTCAGACGTGCTCGTGCGCCTGACGCCGCCGCGCCCGCTGACGCTGGAATCGGCGATCGAGTTCCTGCGATCCGACGAATGCGTCGAGATAACTCCCGAATCGATCCGCCTGCGCAAAGTCGACCTCGACAAGAACGATCGGGTCAAGGCCGCGCGCAAGATAAAGAACCTCAGCCGCTGATCCACGGGAGACGGCGGCAAGACCTGGGCCTCACCGCCAACTCCCCCTGCCTTGCATCCCTCCCCGGCAAGTTGGACTGTTTTGTTAACCGTCCATCTCGATCAGGGTTGCGGTGAGCCGTAGAGATTGTTCAGGTCGGGGTGAAAACCTTGCG
>CALEMO010000282.1 GCA_937910825.1 uncultured Solirubrobacterales bacterium
AGCCAATCAGCGCCATCTCCTCCTGATTGAGGTCGAAATACTCGCCCCGGATCTTTCGCACCGGGATGAAGCCTTCATAGACGTCGCCCAGTCGCCCCCCGAAAGTTACGAAAGCACCGGCACGGATGACCCCCGATACTTCCCCTTCGAACTCGCTTTTCCAACCTTCCTGGAAAAGTTCACGTTCCAGCAGAAACGCCGCGCAGACATCGTCGGCGTTGCGCTCCAGGCGTGATGCCTCCCGCTCTGTCTCGGAGCAATGCACCGCCGCTGCCACCACCGACGCCTGGTCCGGACCGGTCTCCCCCGCCCCGATGCCATCGAGCAGGGCCCGGTGAACGAGCAGGTCGGCGTACCTGCGAATGGGAGAAGTGAAGTGGGTATAGGCATTGCTGCCGAGACCGGCATGACCCAGGTTTTTCTCTGAATAGCGGGCCGGCTTCAGGGACCGCAGAATGAGCGAAGCGTAAGCATCGCGGCCATGACCCCGACGCCGAGCTTCGCGGGCGACCGAGCGTGATGCTTCAACCGCGATCTGGCCGGCCTGTGAGGGCGCCATCTCGTCGAATCCCGGTGGCGCCGGCAGGTCCAGCGAGGCCAGCTGTTCCAGAAGTTGCTCAATCCGGTCCGGATCGGGCTGCTCGTGAACCCGATATACGGTCGGCGAACCGAGCCGCTCGAGGTGGGATGCCACCTGCTCGTTGGTGAGCACCATCAGTTGCTCGATCAGACGATGGGCCTCGGTCTGGATCTCGGCCTTGGCCGATACGACATGTCCTTCCCGGTCGAATTCGAAAGACGGCTCGCTTGAGCTGACCTCTAGCGCGCCGCCGGATCGCCTCTCGGCAAGTTCCGCGGCGACTGAGCGGGTCAAGGCAAGCTGGTCCGAAACGACTTCGGGCGCGTTTTCGCGCCCGGCGAAGATGCGGTCGAGCTGGTCGTAATCGAGTCTGGCATCCGATCGGATGCGGCTTCGGTAAAACGCGGCGCTGCTCACCTCACCTGATCCCGAGATCAGGATCTCGGCGGTCACGGCGTTGCGCTCGACGCCGGGCGAAAGCGAGCAGACGCCGGCGCTCAGGACTTTCGGCAACATCGGCTCGACCGAAGTCGGCACATAAGTACTGTTCGCCCGCCTCAGGGCCTCCTGGTCCAGCTCGGAGCCTGGACGCACATAGGCGGATACGTCGGCAATATGGATCCAGAGGCGTACTCCGTCGCCCTCCCGTTCGGCCGAGACGGCATCGTCAAAGTCACGGGCGCTGGCCGGGTCCACGGTAAAAGTGGGCTTGCTGGTGAGGTCGTGGCGGCGGCCCGGCGGTTCGACCGGCATGGACGCGGCAGCTTCGGCCTCTGTTTCGATTTTCGGGGCAAAGCCGCGACGCCCGAGGCGCTCACTCGCCAGGGCCTCACAGACGTCGGTCGCGTTGCCGATGTCGCCCATCTCTTTGACGATTCGCGCTCGGCCGCCTCTGAACTCGGCGAGCACCATCTGGCCCGGCTTTGAGCGCACCTTGCGATCGAGGTTTACCTGCCCGCCGGGCTCAAAGAGCGGTTTTGCCACCGTAAAACGCCCGCGCTTTTCAAGCAGGGCGATGTGAAACTCTCCAGGAGCTCGTCCGCCGCTCCTGGCGCGGCTCACGGGCTGCCGCTGTCGGCGGCCTGCGCGGCATCGACCTCGTCGCCGAGGACCTGAAAAGCACGGTCGAGCTGGGTATCACTTTCGGCATCCTGCTTGAGCCGTGCCAGAACATCCGGCTCCAGGCCCTTTCCGGCGAGCGAAACGCCATCCGCCGTGAAGAACTCACCGACCGTCAGGTCAAGAGCTCCGCCGCCCTCGAGGTTGATCACCTGCTGGAAGACACCCTTGCCGAATGTCCTGGTTCCGACCACCGGCGCGTCGACGTTGGTCTGGAGGGCAGCGGCAAGAATTTCCGCCGCGGAGGCGGTATCGCGATTCACGAGCACGGTGACCGGATACTCACCTATGTCGCCACCGATCGCCCGGAACATTTCGTCGGGGGCGGTCCTTGATTTCGTTTCCACCACGACCTCTCCTTCAGGTACGAAAACGCTTGAAGTCAGCACCGCCTCGGGCAGCAACCCGCCGCCGTTTGCCCGCAGGTCGAGGACCAGGCCTTCAGCCCCTTTTTCCATGACTTTGTCCACCGCCCGGGCCAGCGCCTGGCCGGAACCCTGGCTGAATGTCGCCAGTCGCACATATCCTAGACTCTGCCCGTTAATCTCTTCGACCCGGTTCGAGGTCACCGGCACACGGATCTGCCGCCTGGTCAGATTGACCGGCCTCGGCTTGCCTTTGCCCTGCCTGCGAACTCCGAGCTCCACATCAGTGCCTTCCGGGCCCTTGATCTCCGCGACGACCAGATCGACGCTTTGCCCCTTCACCGAATCGCCGTCCACCGTGACGATCAGGTCGCCCGATTCGATGTCGGCGTCCGCGGCGGGCGAGTTACGAAAGACGAAACCCACTCGGAGACCGCGCTCATTGATCGAGCCGACCGTCATGCCGACCCCGCTGAAACTGCCGTCGATCGATTCATTGAAGCTGGCCAGCTGCTTTTCGTCGAAGAAGTGCGAGAAGCGGTCGTCGTACTGCTTGCGAAGGCGGCTGATCATGCCGCGGATCGATGCATCCTGAACTTCCGACGGATCAGTCTCGCGAAAGTACTTTCGGTCAATTACGCCAGCGGCCTCGTCACTGAGCGATCCGCCTGAAGTCGCAAGGGACGACTCGACGAACACGTCTCTGACCGGATCCGGAAGGTTCTCCGGATGTCCACCGATCCACAGGCCGGCGAGCAGCCCGACTATCACCGTGGCCAGGCCCAGGTAGGCGCCCTTCACAATGCGACCGGATTTTCTGGAAAGCCGTTCAGACCCTGAGGAAACGACGCAAAGTCAAGCCGGAGCCGATTGCCGAGACCGCCACTGCGGCGCCGAACAGGCACGCCACCAGAACGAGGAAGGACATCGAGTCCTGCGCCTGCGCAAAGGGGATGCTCTCCGATAGTGGGTCCACCACCGTGATCTTTCCAATCCACAGCACAAGTATCGCAATCGCCCCGCCCAGCATGCCGACAACGACGCCTTCGATCATGAAAGGCCAGCGGATGAACCAGCGGGTGGCCCCGACCAGGCGCATGACTTCGATCTCCCGGCGACGGGTATAGATCGACAGTCGGATGGTATTTCCGATCAAAAGAAGCGAGGCACCGATCAACAGAACCGTAATCACTGTCAGAACGATCCTCAGGGCGCCGGTCACCTCTTCGATTTTCTTTGCGTCGGCCTGCCTGTTATCCACCTTCTCGACTATCGGCGAGATGAACGTCGGCTGCCCGTTCTTGCCCGGTGGCATGATTGAGGCGCGGACTGCGTCAAGGTTCGCAGCATCGTCCGGCTTGACTATGAAGTTCGCCGGCAACGGGTTGCTGCCCAGTTGCTCAAGCACGTCCCGACCCTCTTGGCCCATGTCCTGCTTGAACTCCGCCAATGCATCGTTCTTGGTCAGGTAGGTAACGGAGGCCACGTTGGGCAGGGCTTCAAGCTCGTTCTGAAGGCTGGTGGTCTCGGCCAGGGTCGCGTCGTCATGGAGATAGACCCTCACCTGAAGGTCCCCGCGGACCTCCGCGCTCTTGCTCTGGGTTGTCTGAAAGACCGGGATTAGTACACCGATCAGGATCGCGGTCAGGACCGTAGTGACGATCGCAGCCGTGGTCGGCGCCATGTTCTTGCGCATGGCGCGGATCGCCTCACCGGTAAAGAAGAAAAGCTTGCCCATCAGTGAACTCCGTTCGAGTGGCCTTCGACGCCGACACCCATCTCGGCGCGCATTCTCACGCCGAACTCCGACGTCGATTCTTCGGTGTAGCCGCCGGCGACCTCGTCGCGGATCACACGGCCCTCATAAAGTTCGACCACGCGGCGGCGCATGCGGTCCACCATCTCCCGGTCGTGGGTGACGACTACGACGGTAGTGCCCGTCTTGTTGATCCGGTAGAGCAGCTGCATGATGCCGACTGAAGTCACGGGGTCCAGGTTTCCGCTCGGCTCGTCGGCGAGAAGCAGCGGTGGGTGGTTGACAAAGGCTCTTGCAACCGAAACCCGCTGCTGCTCACCGCCGGAAAGCTCGTCCGGGTAATTGTGGAGCTTGGTCGAAAGCCCGACCAGTCGAAGTGTTTCCGGAACCTTCTGGCGGATTTCGGCCCTCGAAGCTCCAATCACCTGAAGCGCATAGGCCACGTTGTCGTAGACAGTACGGCTGGGAAGCAGCTTGAAATCCTGGAAAACGGTGCCGATGTTCCGGCGAAGCATGGGAATCTTCTTGTCGGATAGTGTGCCGATGTCACGACCGGCGATCGAGACTGTACCGTCGGTCGGTTCGAACTCCCGGATCAGCAGCTTGATCAGAGTCGACTTGCCGCAACCGGTCGGCCCCACCAGAAAAACGAAATCGCCGCGGTTGACCGCAAGTGACACCCGGTCGAGGGCGAGGTGACCGCCGGTGTAGACCTTGCTCACATCACGCATCTCGATGATCGGAGCACCGCCCTTGCGCGGGCGATCACTCGCTGTACGGGCGCGGGCCTGCTCGAGTTCGGCCTTGACCTGATCTTTTTTATTCTTCTTTCCGAAAGCCATCTGCCTCGCCCTATTCCGGAGCGGTACGCCGAGTCCTTCCGTTGGACGACTGTGCCCGGAAGGTTGAACGGCCGCTGCCCGTTGGGATGATTTGTATAAGAGGATTACGCTAACAAAGTATTAGCGAATGCACGTAAATAGTACTCGCTAGGATCTGTGAATGCGCGATCGAGCACAGCAGGCAGGATTTCGTGCGCCCAAAGCCTCGCTGACTGTCGCCCTGTTGGCCGCACTGGCTCTGGCGGCATCGGCTTCACCCGCTACGGCAGCGAGCACCAGTGTGGTCAACGGCAAGATCACAACGATCTCTGAATGGCCCTGGCAGGTCGCGATCACTGAGGTTCAACGTCCGGGTCAAAAGCGCAGCCACCGGGCAAGGTTCTTCTGCGGAGGCTCGCTGATTACACCCGACCTGGTGATCAC
>CALEMO010000283.1 GCA_937910825.1 uncultured Solirubrobacterales bacterium
TGACGAAAATGAAAGGCGAGGCCGAGAGCTTCCGCAACAAGCCGGTTGTGGTTGACGACGGACCGCCGGTGACCGACGATTCGGTGCGCTCAGCGGCCGATCCAGATGCTGCGATTCCCGAACCTCCTTTCTGGGGAGTGCGTGAGATCCCGATCGAGATCGACGACATCTTTGACCACCTCGACCTGCACGTTCTGTTCAAGCTCCACTGGGGCGGCCGCGGTGTGAAAGGCGAAGAGTGGGAGAAACTCGTAGGCGAAGACTTCCGCCCGAGGCTCGAACGCATGTGGGCCGAGCAGGAGTATCTCCACCCCAAAGCCGTGCTGGGCTATTTCCCCTGCAACTCCGACGGCAACGAGCTGGTCATCTTTGATCCCGAGGATCAGGACAAAGAAATCAACCGCCTGGTCTTCCCGAGACAGCCACGGCATGACCGCATCTGCCTGGCCGACTTCTACCGACCGCTCGGTGACGACAACGTCCGTGACGTAGTTGCCCTCCAGGGCGTGACCATGGGTTCGGAAGTGACGGACGTGATGGACAAGCTCGAAGAAGACGGCGAGTTCGCCGAACAGCTCTTCACCCATGGAATCGGAGTCCAGAGCGCCGAAGGCCTGGCCGAGTGGCTGCATCAGGAGGTCCGCTCAGACCTCGACATCGGCAAGAGCCAGGGGCGCCGCTACTCATGGGGCTACCCTGCCTGTCCGGAACAGTCCGAGCACGAGAAGGTATGGCAGCTGCTCGACCTCAACCAGGTCGGCATGTACCTGTCCGGAGGCTACGCCGTGATGCCCGAACAGTCCACCGTGGCTATCATCAGCCACCACCCCGACGCGGTCTACTTCGGAATGAAGTCAGGCTTCATCCCCAAAGACGGCCCAGCCCCGGACGAAGTAATAGCCCTCAGCGACCGAAGCGCCAATCCCCCTGAAGAAGATCCGGACACCGATCCGGAGCAGGGAGAGATCGGGGCGGAGAGCGAAGAGGAACCGGCCAAAGCCTGACTGGAATTAGTCCGTTTTCGACAACACCTTGATCTTCCCCCGAAGGGGTTGACACGCTGATCCTCCCCTCAAAGCGTTGACTCGGCAATCTGGAATCCTCTGGCAACAAGGAGGAAGCAATGCCCCCGAGGGAGAAGAGAGTTGCTGAGGTTGCGGGTAGCGCCTGAACCCGCGGCTCTCGCTCGGGGTGGACTGACTGTCGGGGCTCCTTCGGTTTACCACCGCAGTCTCCATGGAGACTGCGGTGGTATTCCACCCGAGGCCAGCTATTTACCAGTGGAAACTGCCTCCACTGAACCCCGGGGTGGTTCAGGTCGTCGAGGCAACCTCGGCGATACTTATCGCGCTCGGCTCGCCGCTGCCGGAGGCGCAGAAACCGAAGGCGTCGACGGCCTTACCGGGCGCAATCGGGGCGGCCCAGCTTGGCGCGGTGACGGTAACTATGTTGCCACTCCTTGTCGCCGTTCCGCTCCAGCCTTCAGCGATCTTGACGCTCGACGGCAGCGTGAAGGTCAGTTCCCAGATGCGCGATGACGTCGTGCCCGCGTTGGCGATCTTGAAGCTGCGGCACAGGCCGCCGTCCCAGGTCGAGTCCTTCGTGACCGTCGCCGTCAACTCCGTCGTTTCCGGAGTTGGTGCTGGGGTCGGCTCCGGGGTTGGTTCCGGCTCCGGGGTTGGTTCCGGCTCCGGGGTTGGAGTCGGGGTTGGTTCCGGCTCCGGGGTTGGTTCCGGCTCCGGGGTTGGAGTCGGAGTTGGAG
>CALEMO010000284.1 GCA_937910825.1 uncultured Solirubrobacterales bacterium
AAAGATGCTGATCACGATCAGCGGGAATAGCAGCCAGGTCCAGACGATCGCCACCCCGAAGGCGACCATGAAGATCGCCACCGCGACCATGTTGGTGCAGAAGTTGAAAAGGCTGGTCAGAACCGTCGCCAGTGGGATCACCAGGCGCGGGAAGTGCGTCTTGCGTACGACGCTCTCCTGGTTTACGACCGACATTACCGAGCCGAGGGTCGCCTCCTGGAAGAAAGAGATCAGCACGATGTTGAACAGCAGTAGCACGGGATAGAACTCGACTCCCGAGCCGACTCTGAAGATTTTGGTGAAGACGAAGAGCAGGACGGCGAACAGCGCCAGCGGCCTGAGCAGGCTCCAGAAATATCCGAGAACGGTTCCAAAATACGTCTTCTTGAAGTCGTTGACCGAGATCAGGTAGAGCAGGTCGAAGAACCTGCGCGCACCACCGCCGAGCGCGGAAGGGCCGGCTACGTCCTGGAGTTCCGGGGTCTGCTTCTCCTTGAGACCGCTCTCCATCAGTCGTCCTCCGGCCGGGAAACCCTGACCTGGTCTACTAGGTCAACCGCGCCGGTCCCTTCGCCGGTCCCGAAGATGACCCAGTCGATCGCCCTCAGCACCTGCATCCTCATGTCATTCATGGCGTCGTCCCGGTAGCCCCTGGCGCTCAGGAAATAGCGCCCCGGCCTGAGGATGTTGTTCACCTCAGCCGACATCACCACCCGTTGACCAGCCTTGAGTGTCGAGAACTCGCCCGAGGGTTCTTGACTCATGCGCTGGTTGAAGCCAAAAACGTGGTACCCGGCTTCATCCGTTACTCCAAAGTTGAAAAGCGGTTGCGGCATGTCGTGAATCGCCTCGACGATCACGTTCATTGTGAAAGGCGATCCCTTTTCAACATTGAGGACCCGCTCCCCGTTTTCGTCTTCGAGCCAGGCATCGACGATGTGCCCGTCGTCGCCCTCTTCGGAGGCCCCGGCATGGAAACCCGGACGCTCGTCCTCTTCCCTGAAGTTCGCCCTCAGGTACCACTCGGCGACTTCGGCCGGGCTGCCCTCTTTGCTGATCTTGCCGTCGTGGATCATCATCGCGCGGTGGCAGAACTTCTCGACCGCGTTCATATCGTGGGTGACCAGGATGATCGTCTTGCCAGCCTTGCGCATATCGTGGAAGACGTCCTGGCACTTCTGCTGGAAGGACGCATCCCCGACCGCGAGCACTTCGTCGATCAACATGATGTCGGCTTCCGCCTGGACCATCACGGAGAATGCCAGCCGGACCATCATGCCCGACGAGTAGTTCTTCAGTTTCAGCTCCGAAAAATCTTCAAGACCAGCAAACTCGATCGCCGGTGCCGCCCGCTTCACCGCTTCCTGTCTGGAGAGGCCCATCATCACCGCGTTCAGCACGATGTTCTGGTGCGCGGTCATCTCCGGGTTGAAGCCGACCCCGAGCTCGATGAAAGGCGCTATCCGGCCGGCCACCCTGACCCGGCCGCGGTCGGCCCGGTAGATGCTGCCGAGGATCTTCAGCAAAGTGCTCTTGCCGGAGCCGTTCAGCCCGACAATTCCGAAGAATTCTCCTTCGTGAACCTGGAAAGAAATGTCCTCCAGCGCCTTGAGTTTCCGGTAGGGGTTGCGGCGGAAAGGATGGACCGCCCTTTCCTTGATCGAATCGACCCGGTGGAGGGGGATTCGGAAGGTCTTGCCAAGCCCCTCGACATCAACGACAACCGGGCCTTCCTGGATTTCCAGGGCGGCCTCCTCGGGGGTCATTCGATCTGGGGATTTAGCTGGGTTCACAATCGGGCCGGGCAGCGCATGCGGGATGGCGGGAGATGGCAAGGCTACCTTTCGCGGCGGCTTCAGCGCGGATCGAGGCGCTCGATGATCGACGAGACCAGCTTCTCGTCGAAGGCCGTATCCCAGTCGTCGGGCCAGTCGACCGCCGACTGCTCGACTCGCAGCTCAAGATCACCACTTCTCTCGACTGCCCGCTGAAGGGCGCCGGCTACCCCTTCCACCGTGGGCTCAGCCGCGACCAGGTTGCCGGAGAGCGCCTCCAGCTTCGGCGCCGTTTTGCTGTTGCCGTAGGTGCTGGTCACGCAGACAGTTCCCGCCGAAGCCATCTCTATCGGCACCAGACTCGGATGCGGTGCATCCATCAACGCGAGGCCGACGTCGTGGCCCGCAAGCAGGCGGCCATATTCCTCCTGGCCGGTCCTTGGCAGGAGTTCCAGCGAGCGCCCGCCTCCCAGATCTACCTGCCTCGCTGCGCCAGTGGAGCCGATACCAAAGAAGCGCCAGTC
>CALEMO010000285.1 GCA_937910825.1 uncultured Solirubrobacterales bacterium
GTCGTGACCAGCGACGCCGAGGTATTGGCTTCTACGATTGAAGCGATCAAGCAGCTTGACGGTTTTTCAGCCGGCTATTCGATAGAGCTCTGACCAGCGGCCATACCCGGGCGTCACTGACGGCCTAGGGTTAATCCGTGAGTGATCTCGAGCTACTCATCGGGTTGGTAGCTGTGGCCGTCGTCCTCGTGCGGCTGGCCGACCTCGTTTCAGTGCCCTACCCGATCGTCCTTGTGGTCGCCGGGTTGCTCATCGGCCTGATCCCCGGCGCTCCCGGCGCGCAGCTGCCACCGGACGTCATCTTTTTGGTCTTCCTGCCGCCGCTTCTCTTCGCGGCCGGACAGTCAACATCGCCGGCCGATTTGCGCAAGGAAGTCGGAGCCCTGGGTGGTCTGGTGATCGGGCTCTCCGTCGTCACGATGGCTGCGGTGGCTGGGGTGGCGATGCTGCTGCTTCCGTGGCTGGACTGGACCGAGGCATTGCTGCTGGGTGCAATTGTTGCGCCGACCGATCCCGTCGCTGCGGTCGCCACCTTCACCAGGGTCGGGGTGCCCGGGAGAGTTGCCCGTCTGGTTGAAGCGGAAAGCCTGGTCAACGATGCCGCTGCGCTGGTGCTCTACCGGGTCTTCCTGATCGGGGTGGTCAGCGGCGCCCTGAGCCTGGATACGGCGATCATCGAAATGGTGGTCGGCGTGGCCGGGGGTGTGGCTATCGGACTGGCAATCGGCTGGCTGGCGACGAAGATGCAGCGACAGTTGCTCGATCCGACGCTTTCGATCCTGTTGACCGTGGTGGTCGCTTATGCCGCATATCTGACCGCGGAGCAGATCGGTGCGTCGGGTGTGCTCTCGGCAGTGACCGCGGGCATTTTCGTCGGGGCGGCCTCGAGGGTGGATACCGACGCTGCGACCCGCCTCAACGGGGTCGCTTTCTGGGGTACGCTGGTACTCGCACTGAACGTGCTGCTGTTCATCCTGCTCGGCCTGCGCCTCCCTTCGATCCTGGAGTCGGTGCAGAATGTGCTGTCGGTAGGAGAAATGATCGGCTACGGTGCCGCGATCAGCTTCGTGGTCGTCGCCGTCCGGCTGCTCTGGCAGTTCGGACCGGTCACGGCGGGTCGATATTTCTCGGCCGCGCTCAGGTTCGATACCGGAGACGGCTGGAGGGAAAGACTGGTGGTCGGCTGGTCCGGTATGAGGGGGGCGATATCCCTGGCCGCGGCGCTTTCCCTGCCGTTCTATCTCGATAGCGGCGCAAATTTCGAAGGCAGGGAGGTGCTGATCTTCCTTACGGTAGCGGTCATTCTCTCGACCCTGGTGATCCAGGGGCTCACCCTTCCGCTGCTGATCCGGGGAATCGGGCTGGCAAACGACACGGGCCAGTTCTCACTCGCCGAAGCACTGGCGCGGGTCGCTATAACCCAGGTCGCGCTCGATCGCCTCGACCAGATCGAAAAAGAGCTGCCAGACCTGCCCCATCACGCGATCCAGCGGTATCGTGTTTTCTACGAAGTCAGACTCGAGCGATGGCAGGCAGCGATCGAGCGCGGATCGCACCCCTGCGAATTTGAGGCCAGCCTGGCGTACATGCCGGTCATCCGCCAGCAGATGATCGACGCTGAAAGGGCCGAACTGGTCCGGGCGAGGAGGGAGGGGAAAGTCGACCTCTCACTCTTCGAGCAGCTCCAGAGGGAACTTGACCTGGACGAAGCCAGGCTTTCGGGCGAGGAGTAGCCATTCTGGCCGCCAGTAGCGTCGTTCGCTACTCTTGGAGCATGAATCACCGTCTGAATGCCCCGGCGCTACTTCTCCTTCTCCCCTTCGGGGGAAATGATCGCCGGGCGGCGCGTTAGCCGCGAGCAGACTCTTTTCAGTACCGATTCAGAAGGAGAAGTCCCATGAATGGCAGTACGGGCACCGATACAGGCGCAAATCGCATCCACATATTTGATACGACCCTGAGAGACGGCGAGCAGTCGCCTGGTATCTCGCTCAACACCGCGGAGAAGGTGGAGATCGCACAGCAACTCGCCCGCCTGGGAGTCGATGTGATCGAGGCCGGTTTTCCGATCACTTCACCCGGAGACTTTGAGGCCGTCCAGAAGATAGCCCGCGAGGTTCACGGACCGATAATCTGTGGTCTGGCCCGGGCACAGAAGGGCGACATCGACGCCGCCTGGAACGCGATCAGCGACTCCGAGCGCCCCCGGATCCATACCTTCATCTCTACGTCCGACATCCACATCGAGCATCAGATGAGGAATACCCGTGAGGACGTGAAGTCGGGGACGAGGGCCGCGGTGGCCCATGCGAAGTCTTTCTGCGAGGACGTCGAATTCTCTCCGATGGACGCGACGCGGGCCGACGTGGAATTCACGGCCGAAGTCTGCACGATCGCCGTCGAGGAAGGGGCCACGGTGGTCAATATTCCCGATACAGTCGGCTATACGACGCCGGAGGAGTATTCGAAGTTTTTCGCATGCCTCTTCGAATTCGCGCCCTCCCTCGGCGACGTCGAACTCTCTGTCCATTGTCACGATGACCTCGGCCTTGCGGTGGCGAATTCGTACGCCGGCGTTCTGGCGGGCGCCCGGCAGGTCGAATGTGCGATCAATGGAATCGGTGAGCGGGCAGGAAATTGTTCGCTCGAAGAAATCGCCATGCTGATCAGGACGCGGGAGGACGCTCACGGGCTGAGCACCGGCATCAATACCCGCGAGATCGCCCGGACCAGCCGGCTGGTTTCAAGGTTGACCGGCTATGTGATCCAGCCGAACAAGGCGATCGTCGGCCGAAACGCATTTGCCCACGAATCCGGCATCCACCAGGACGGTGTGCTCAAGGAGCGCTCGACTTTCGAGATCATGGACGCGACTGAAGTCGGCCTCGATTCGAATCAGATCGTTCTCGGAAAGCATTCCGGCAGGCATGCCCTCAAGGATGCACTGGAGCAACTGGGTTTCGTGATCGACGGTAACGCCCTGAACCAGGCTTTCAAACGCTTCAAAGCGATCGCCGACAAGAAGAAGCAGGTGACTGCTCTGGACCTCGAGGCAATCGTCTCCGACGAGATGCGGGAACGGGTCGAGTCCCATGACCTCGCCTGGTTCGAAGTGGAGGCCGGCTCAAAGGTCGAGCCGAAGGCTCGGGTCGCGGTGAACATGCCGTCCGGACAAGAGCAGGTCGGGGAGTCGGGTGGCGATGGTCCGGTTGACGCGATCTTCAGTGCGATTCAGTCTGCGACCGGGACCGACGCTGAGCTTCGGGAGTACCACGTGGCCGCGGTGACCGGTGGCGATGACGCCCTGGGAGAAGTCACGGTGGTGCTTCGTGAACCGGCTGATGATGGCAGGCACCGGACGGCCTCCGGGCAGGGTGTCGCGACCGACATTCTCGAAGCTTCTGCCCGGGCCTACATTCGGGCACTTTCGAACCTGCTCGACGGCGCTGCGATCAGCGAAGCGGGGTCGGCAACCGCCGATGTTGCTTCGAATCTCACCGGCCCCTGAGTGAGCGATCTCACTCTCCCGGAGCGGCTTCTGGCCTACCCTTGCTGTGCAGTATCCAGCCACATACAACCGTGAAGTGAGACGTGATAACCGTGATGGGCAGAGTGCTATTCAGCCTTATCTCGACAAATTACCCCTCGGATCCGAAAGCGCCGGGCAAGCAGCCCCGCAAGAACAACTGACCGAGGATCAATGTTTCCAGGCGCCCCGCAAACGCGGGGCGCCTTCTTTTTTGCAGGAACGCAATTGCGGATTACAAACGTGCGTGATAACGTACAGATATGGGCGTGACCGCGGAAAAACGACAGCCGGAACCGGCAGGGACGCTGAGTGACAGCAGCGCGGTCGGTGCCCGGGTCAAGGCGCTCAGGGAAGCGATGGACTTTTCGCTGAGGGACCTGGCGGAGCGCAGCGGGGTGAGCGCGACAATGCTCTCTCAGGTCGAGCGTGGCGGGACCAGCCCGACCCTTGCGGTCGCGTCAAAGATCGCTTCAGGGCTCGACCTCAGCCTTTCGCGACTGCTTCGCCTCGACGAGACTCCGCATGTCGTGGTCAGCCTGAAGAACGAACATCGCCGACATCGGCGCGGGGGACATCAGATCGAAGAACTCACTCCGCCGCTGCCCGGCTTACGGGTTGACGTATCGGCCCATGTCCTGGATCCCGGAAGCGCGACCGGCGGTCAGGGCGACAGTCCGATGCATGAACCCGGCAGCCGCGAGACGGCGGTAGTACTCGAAGGACTGCTGGTCCTCGTATTCGAAGAAGAACGCCACCAGCTCGATGAAGGCGACAGCGTCACATTTGACGCTGACCTTCCCCACCATTTTGAGAACGAAAGCGATGCGCCGACGAGGTTCGTCGCAGTAATCACCGCGGGCCTGCGCCGCGGCTAGGAAAGGGTACGGACAGATGCCAAAGACAATGTTCGAAAAAATCTGGGAAGCTCATGACGTCCGTGAGGAGCTGATCTACATCGATCTGCATCTCGTGCACGAAGTCACGTCCCCACAGGCTTTTGAGGGCCTGCGCATGGCCGGCCGGAGCCTGCGTCGGCCGGACAAGACGGTTGCCACGGCCGACCACAACGTGCCGACCGATGGAACCACGACCGCCAGCATGATCAAGGACCGGCTCTCCCGCAAACAGGTCGAAACCCTTGAGGAGAACGCGGCCGACTTCGGTATGCCGCTCTACAGCCTCGGATCCGACTCCCAGGGCATCGTCCACGTGATCGGGCCGGAGCTCGGCCTGACCCAGCCCGGCATGACCATCGTCTGTGGTGACTCACACACTTCGACGCACGGAGCCTTCGGTGCGCTGGCTTTCGGCATCGGAACTTCCGAAGTTGAGCATGTGATGGCGACCCAGACCCTCGTCCAACGTCGCCCGAAGACGATGAGGATCAACTACACCGGCAAGCTCGGCGAGGGGGTTTCTTCCAAGGATCTGATCCTCGCGACGATCGGCCAACTCGGCACCGGCGGCATGAGCGGATACGTGGTTGAGTATTCCGGTGAAGCGATCCGTGATCTGACCATGGAACAACGCATGACCGTCTGCAACATGACGATCGAGGGAGGCGGCAAGGCGGGCATGATCGCCCCCGATGACGTGACCTACGAATACATGGATGGCAAGGCGGCGGTCCCCGATGACTTCGACGCCGCGGTTGAGCGCTGGAAACAGCTGCCGACCGACCACGGTGCCACTTTCGATCACGAATTCGAGATCGACGCCACCACGATCTCACCGATGGTGACCTGGGGCACGACCCCGGGGATGGTTGCCCAGGTGAGCGACCGGGTGCCTGACCCTGCCGAGCTGGAAAGCGCCGGTGAGCGTGATTCGGCAGAGCGGGCGCTGCAGTACATGGGCCTGGAAGCGGGAACGCCGATCGAAGAAATCAGGCCCGAGCGGGTCTTCATCGGCTCCTGTACGAACTCGCGTATTTCTGACCTGCGTGAGGCTGCGGAAGCGATTAAGGGCCGGCGGGTCGCAGATACGATCAGCGCGATGGTTGTGCCCGGGTCTGCTTTGGTGAAAGCTCAGGCTGAAGAAGAAGGACTCGACCGCATCTTCGAGGATGCCGGTTTCGAATGGCGCGGAGCGGGCTGTTCCATGTGCCTGGGCATGAACCCGGACACCCTGCTCGAGGGTGAGCGTTGCGCTTCAACATCAAACCGGAACTTCGAGGGCCGCCAGGGCAAAGGAGGCCGGACCCATCTGGTCAGTCCGACCATGGCTACTGCAGCCGCAATCGAAGGACATTTCGTAGACATCAGGAACTGGAGCTGAAAGTGGAAGCGATAAACATCATCGAGGGCCCGGTCTCGTTTCTGGACCGCAACGACGTGGATACGGACCAGATCATCCCCAAGCAGTTCCTGAAGCGGGTCGAGCGGACCGGTTTCGGCGAGTTCCTCTTCTATGACTGGATCCGCGACGGAGAGATCGAACTGGCCCCGAATCCGATCCTCGTTTCGGGCCACAACTTCGGCTCGGGATCTTCCCGAGAGCATGCCGTCTGGGCCCTGGCCCAGTTCGGCTTCAAGGCCGTGGTTGCGCCCTCGTATTCAGACATCTTCTATTCAAATTGCACCAAGAATGGTTTCCTGCCGGTGAAGCTGCCCCACGAGGACTGTCAGGCGATCGCGGCGGTTGGCAGTTGTCGCATCGATCTCGAGAGCCAGAACGTGACCTGGGATGGCGGAAACGCCGGGTTTGAAATAGACGGTGAGATCAAAAGACGCCTGCTCGGCGGCCTCGACGACATCGCCCTGACGCTGGCCGACGAAACGCTGGTCGAAAAGTTCGAAGCCGGGCCGGGGGGGTCGTACGGTCCCGTGACCACGTCGCTGCCATGAGCACGGCCGGCAACGAAGTTTCGGATTGGGACGCAACAAAATACGCCCGCGTCTCCACACCGCAGCGCGAATGGTCGAAAGCGGTGATTTCCCGTCTCGACCTCGAAGGCAGTGAGACCGTTGTGGACGCCGGCTGCGGCAGCGCGAAGTCACGGCCCACCTTCTCAAGAGGCTGCCGGTGGGCAGGGTGATCGCGGTCGATGGCTCGCCTTCGATGATCGAGAAGGCGAAGGAGAACCTTCCCGGGGAGCGGGTTGAATTCATCTGCCAGAACCTGGTCGAGCTGCAACTCTGCCAGACGGTCGACCACGTGTTTTCGAACGCCACCTTTCACTGGATAGCGGACCACGAAGCCCTGTTTTCGAGAATCCACGAGGCGGTCAAACCGGGCGGCATGCTTGTCGCACAATGCGGTGGCCGGGGAAACGTGGCCGAAATCGTCGGCGCGCTCGAGCAGGTCGGAACTGAAGAACCGTTTGCCGAATTCGTGGGGGAGACCCGGGTGCCCTGGAACTTCGCCGGGTCGGATGAGACTGAAATCAGG
>CALEMO010000286.1 GCA_937910825.1 uncultured Solirubrobacterales bacterium
GGGATACGAATTTCATGCCGGTGGTCGCTGACCACAGGGTCATGCCCCAGTCTCTTGAAGACAGCTATCGAGCTCTTCATGGCGCGTTCAGGAACGGAGCCGACGAGCCAGACGAACCCAGCAAACCCCCCTTTTAAGGAGCAGAGAATTGTCGATCTATAAGGCCTACGACATTCGCGGCCTCTATGGCGAGCAGATGGACGAAAGTACCGCCGAGCAGATCGGTCGGGCATTCGTGCTAACCCTCGCCGATCTTTCCGGCAAGGATGCCGCGCAGCTCAGGGTCGGCCTCGGCCGGGACATGCGGCTGAGTGCACCATCGATGGCGGCCGCCTACCGTGAAGGCATGCTCGCCGAGGGCGCGTTTGTGATTGATGCCGGAATGGTGCCGACCGAAATGCTCTACTACCTCGTCGGCAGCCGCGAACTCGACGGTGGCGCGATGTGCACTGCTTCACACAACCCGAAGGCGTACACCGGGGTGAAGCTGGTCCAGAAAGGAGCCCTGCCTTTCTCCGGAGATGCCGGCATCGGTGACATCCAGGAGCGGGTAGAAGCCGGCTTGGGCGAAGCACCGGGCGGTGGCAGCAGTGAGTCGATCGATCTCTGGGACGAATTCCACCGGGAAGTGGTCAAATTCATCGACCCGGACAAAATCAAACCACTCAAGGTCGTGGTCGACGGAGGCAACGGCATGGCCGGTCCGATGGTCGGCCCGATCCTGAAGGACCTGGGCATGGATCTGGTCGAACTCTATTTCGTGCCGGACGGCGAGTTTCCAGACCACGAGCCCAATCCCCTGCTCGAGGAAAATCGCCGGCTGATCATCGAAACAGTGGTCGCCGAGAATGCCGATCTAGGCATCGCCTGGGACGGCGATTCTGACCGCTGCTTCTTTATCGACGGTGAAGGACGCTTCTGCGACGGGGACTTCATCTGCGCCCTGCTGGCCAGGGCCGCACTCGAAGCCGAGCCGGGTGGACTGGTCCTTTATGACCCGCGGTCGAGCCGCGCGGTACCGGATACCGTCAAAGCCGCCGGTGGCAGCACCGACCTCTCCCGGGTCGGACACGCGTTCTTCAAGAAGCGCATGCGTGAAGAAAGTGCTGTCTTTGGTGGCGAAGTCTCCGGCCACTACTACTTCCGGGATTTCTATTGCGCGGACTCGGGCACGATCCCGGCCCTGTCGATCCTCCAGCTGATTTCGACCGAAGGCCGAAGCCTCGGACAGTTAATGGAGGAGTTCCATTCCACCTACTTCATCTCCGGTGAGATCAATTCCGAAGTTGGCGATCAGCAGGCAAAAATGGATGAGATCGAGCAGATGCATTCCGGCGCGAAGATCAGCCACCTCGACGGGGTGTCTGTGGACTACGACGACTGGCACTTCAACGTGCGTCCCTCAAATACGGAACCACTGCTCAGGCTTAACCTCGAATCGCTGATCTCGAAGCAGGACATGGAAGAAAAACGCGATGCCCTGCTGACGGTGATACGCGGTGGATGAGGCTCAGCGGGAGAAGATCCTCGCTGAAGTCCGCAGCACAGGCGTACATACGATGCCGGTGCCGACTCCTTTTGCCGTTGGACGCATCAACTGTTACCTGGTCGAGGGCGATCCGTTGACTCTGATCGACGCCGGACCTCGTTCTAACCAGTCGCTGGCCGAGTTGGACATCCACATCAACGATGCCGGTCACCGGGTCGAGGACATTCAGCTGGTCGTCGCCACCCACCAGCACATCGACCACATCGGCCTCATCCGGACCGTCGCCGAACGCTCCGGTGCCGAGGTCGCCGCCCTGGACAAGTCCGTCGCCCGGCTGGCCACCTTCGGCACCAGTTCGGATTCCGAGGATGAGATGGCCGTCCAGCTGATGGTCCGGCATGGCGTGGCCGACGAAATCGCCAATACGCTTCAACGTTTGTCCAGCAGCTATCGCGAATGGGGCGATACGGTCGACGTCACGATGCCGCTGGCCGAAGGCAGCACCCTCGAACTCGACGGCCGCAGCCTGAAAGTGCTTCATCGGCCGGGACACAGCCCCTCAGACACGGTCTTCTTCGACGAGCAGCACCGAATGGCTTTTGGCGGTGACCACTTGCTTTCACACATCTCTTCCAACCCCCTGATCTCTCGACCGCTGGACGGTAGTCCGGGCCGGACCCGATCCTTGGTGAACTACACCGAATCCCTGCTGAAGACGAAGGAGATGGACATCGATCTGATGCTCTCCGGCCACGGTGACCCGATCATCGACCACGTCAGGCTGATCGACAAGCGCCTCGAATCACAGGTCCGCCGTAGCGAGAAGATCCACGCCATTCTCGCCGAGCGACCCCGCAGCGCCCATGGCATTGCCGAGGCCATCTGGGGAAACGTAGCCGTAACCCAGGCTTTCCTTACTCTGTCCGAAGTGATCGGACACATCGACATTCTCACCGACCAGGGCCGGGTCCAGGAATCCGAAGTCGACGGGGTCCTGATCTACGAGGTAAGCGATTGAACCAGGCAAGCAAGAAGAAGATGCTGGTGATCGTCAACCCGTATGCGACCACCGTCTCCGATCGCCTGAAGAACCTCGTGATCTACGCGCTCCAGGGTCGCTTCGAAGTGGAAGTGGAAGCGACCGAAAGCCAGGACCACGCGACCGAGATCGGCCGCGACGCCCAGGACGGCGGCTACGACCTGGTGGTGGCTTTCGGCGGCGATGGCACAGTCAACGAAGTCGTCAACGGACTGGCCGGCACCGACATACCGGTCACCTTCCTTCCTGGCGGAAATACGAATGTGGTCTGCCGCACGCTCGGCATCCCGAACGACGTGGTCGATGCCACCGAGCACCTGCTTTCCCTGGCCGACGATTTCGAGCCCAGAAAGATCGACCTCGGCCTGGTCAACGACCGCTACTTCGTCTTCTCCTGCGGCGCCGGAATCGACGCGACCGTGGTCGAGCGGGTTGACGCCAACCCTCGGCTCAAGTCCAAAGCCGGACCGTACTTCTATTCCTGGCATGCGCTATCTGGATATATGCGCAAGTACATGAAAAATGCGATCCGTCTGGAAGTCAGCGTCGATGGCGAGCTCCATCAGGGGGTCACCGTGCTCACCCAGAATTCTGATCCGTTCACCTATTTCAGGAATCAGCCCGTACACGTCTGCGAGAACGTTTCGCTGGATGACGGAACGCTCGGCATGGTCCTTTTGAAAAGGGCGAACCAGCTGGATGTCGTGAGCATCGTGCCACGTCTTCTTTCGTCAAAGCTCTCGACCTCCAATCACCGGCAGGTTGAATCCTTCGAGCACCTGACAGAGGCCAGCATCAGGTCCCTTTCGACCGACGAAGATGGCGAAATACTGCCCTTCCCGGTCCAGGTCGATGGTGACTACATCGGAACCTTCGAAGAGATCAGCATGAAAGCCGCGCCGAAGGCACTCACGATCATCGCCTGAGGTCGTCGGCCGGCGTTACCCGTTAGCTACCATGGATGTATGGCAGACGACGGCATCGCTACAGCTGACGTCACGGTGCTCCCGATCGGGCGCGAAGGCGCCTCCGTGGGAGACATCCTCGTAGAGGTCAGGCGCCACCTCGAGTCCCAGGACAAGGTCCGCTTCGAACTCCATGCCATGGGCACTTCCCTCGAGGGCACGCCGAAGGACATCTTCAGCCTGGCCGCCGAGCTACACGAACTTGTCCTCGATTCCGGGCTGCCGCGCTGCTACACCGTGCTCAAGGTCGACCAGCGGACCGACAAGCAGCAGACTCTGGAATCGAAAGTCGATTCCGTTCTGAACCGCGACTGAAGGTCGACCAGCAGCTTCCGGCTCCATCGGGCCTTCAGTTTCGGCCGACTTCTTTCAGGATTTTCTGCGCCACTTGTTCGGGGTCGCCCACCACCATGCGGTAGGTAAAGCGCAACAGCGTATATCCGGCGGCGGTCAAGTCGTTTCCCTTGCCCCGGTCATCTTCGAATGCGACGGCGTCGTTATGAAACCTGCGGCCATCGAGCTCAACAATGACTTTGGTTAGCGGCCAGATGCAGTCCACTTCGTACCCGGCAACCCGTTGATTGGTCCGTGGCGCCGGAATCCCGAATCTGCCGCAGAGCATCAGAAACTCGCTCTCGAGCGGCGACCTCAGCTTGCCGGTGTCGGGTTGCCAGTGCTCAATCAATCCCATGAGGCGCTGGTGGCCCTTAAAACCCTGCCCCCGGTCAGCACAATGGTCAAGGCATTCCTGGGTGAGTAAGCCGGATCGCCCAGCGCTGAGGAAGGCCCTTCGAAGGCTTCGCATACTTTCTTCACGGGCCATCCAGATCAGGCAACGCGCAACCGACATGACGGCCAGCGGCCCGATCGTTGCTGCGTCACCGCCAACCAGCGGGCCCTGGGTGATTGACAGTCTGAAACCCCGATGAACACCTGACGATTCAGTCGACAGATTGTTGCCGACTGGCCGGCACACTTCGATCTGGCGCCGCGGTTGGATCAAGCCCCAGGCCGCGGCAGCGGATGAACCGGCCAGCGCCGAGGTGGCTCCAGCTCGCAGTGTTGCCGCCATCCACATGGCACGGAACCCGGTTGCCGGACGCCCCAGCGCATAGACACCCCTGAATATCGTAAAAAGGCGACGCCTCTCAATCCAGGACTCGATCAACCGGCGACCCGCTTCGCGCTCAATCAACTGCCTGCGGGCAACCACGCCGTGCTGTCGCAAAGCAAGTCGGTGGATCGCATCGTGAGAACCGTTCTCGTGAATCATGTGGGCAGCATTGCCTGCCCCGGCACACAAGTGGCTTGGCTGACCGACAATCCTCAGACAGTCGGATCACAAGCGATTAACCCCCCATACGGGTGTTAATCGCATGGAACCGGCTACCAGACAGGGGACCAGCCTCGGTTGGCTATTCGCCGGGGGTTACCCGGTAGGCGTCGAAGACGGATTCAACGTGGCGCATGCGGGCGATGCACTGTTTGAGCTGACCGGTATCCCCTACTTCGATCACGAAGCGGTTCTTGACCATCGGGTGATTGGTCGTACAGGAGGCGGAGATGATGTTGACGCCGACCTCGGCGAAAGTTCGGGAGAGATCTTCGAGCAGGCGGGTGCGGTCGTAGGCATCGATCTGAAGTTCCACGCGGAATGTTGCTTCGTTCTCGCCCTCCCAGGAGACGTCGACCATGCGCTCGGGTGAGTTGGCGAGGTCCGATACGTTGCGGCAGTCCTTTCGGTGAATGGTGATTCCACGACCTAGCGATACGTAGCCGAGGATCTCGTCGCCCGGCACCGGACGGCAGCATTTCGCCAGTCGCAGGGCTACGTTCTCGAC
>CALEMO010000287.1 GCA_937910825.1 uncultured Solirubrobacterales bacterium
GGTGAAGAACTGCGCACCGAGATCTCGGCGAAGTTCACCCGGGAGCGGCTCGACCAAGACTTCTCAGCTGCCGGCCTCGAGATCGAAGACTTGCTGATCGACAGCGACGATCTATACGGACTCTCCCTCTCCCGCCCGGTTAACTGAGCCAGAGAGTCGTTTCGCCGAGGACGAGCTTCAGGTTTTCCTGGTGAACATCTTCGAATGGCGGGTAGTAAGTGACTGTGTCTTCCAGCGTGTCGCCGACAAGCAGGAGCCTCTGCTCGGGCAGCCAGACGAGCGTGGCGTCCTCACTGTGAATTTGAGTAGGGATCAGATCGACCGGCGTCTTGCCAAGTTTCAGTCGGGTCCGCTCAGATATCACCGTCGTCGGCAAAACCAGAGGCTTGATTGCCGGCGGCCCTTCGTAGGTTCCGGCTTCGATCGCTTGCCGGTGATCAGTGAGCAGTTCGAGGGTGCGCTTGCCAGCGATGATTTCGCAGTCAGGGAAAGCCTCGGTGCCCGCTATGTGGTTAAGGTGCCAATGGCTGAGCAGCACAGTGAATTTGGTGACGCCCTGCTGCTCGAGGGTCTCGCGGATCACCGCCGCCCGGTCAACTGAAACATGGGTGTCGTAGACCAGCGCTTCGCTTCCATCAAATATGGCGAAGCTCGCGATGCCAAGTGACAGCGCACCCTGCTCGACCCAGGTCGGCTCGCACCCTGCGGCCCCCGTGGCATCTGGACGGCCTTCGTAGAACGCGAATATATTGGCTGCCGGCCTCAGGATCTGCATGGGTCAGGGATTTATCTGCAGCTCGGCGACCGGCACCCCGGCCGCCTCCATCTCCGCTTCGAAAATGCCGGTGAAGTCAGCGCTGAAGTTCAGCTTCGCGGTGCCGCCCGCAGCAACGTCCTCGGTGATATCGAAGCCGTGTACGTGCACTTCGTCGGCGACATCTGATTTCACATTGAATCGGATGCGCTCGCCCTCTTCGACAACGATGCTCAGCACTCCGCCCTGCGGCGCACCGTTGACGAACTTGACGGTGGGAATAACCGGGGGCTTGGGCTTGTCCGGCTGTTTGTCTACCTCGTTTACCTGAGGGGTAGTCGCAGCTGTGGTGCCAGTTGCATTCACAGGATCGCTCGGGGCATTATCGGAATCTCCAGGCTTCAGCACCACGAAGAGGACCACGGCGATTACCAGGACAGCCAGCGCTGATCCGACTTTGGCTGCAGTTGGGTTCATCAACAAGTCATATCAAACCGGCCCGCCAGACTGTAGCTTTCGTTTCGTGGCCAGACGATCTGAAGGTAACCCGGCCGAGTCACCGGATACCCCGGGTTCAATCTTTGTTCGATTCCTGAAGTTTGGCATGCTGGCCTGGGGTGGTCCGGCGGCTCAGATCGAGATGATCTCGAAGGAATGCGTCGAGGAAGAAGGCTGGGTATCGTCGCAGACCTTCAGGAAGACTCTCGCTGTCTACCAGGTTCTGCCTGGACCGGAGGCGCATGAGCTCTGTGTATATTTCGGCCGGATCCGTGGTGGCAAGGCAGGTGCGTTCATGGCTGGTCTCGGTTTCATGCTGCCCGGCTTTCTGCTGATGCTCGGTCTTTCGATCCTCTATGTGAAGGCCGGGCTCAACGAGCGCTTCGAGGAAATCTTTTACGGCGTCCAGGCGGCAGTCGGCGCGCTGGTCGCGATGGCCGTGGTTCGCCTTGGCCGAAAGTTCATAAGCGACCTGCCACTGGCGATAATTGCCGTGGCCGTATTTGCTCTGACTCTGGGACTTTCACTCAATTTCGTACTGGCCCTGGCGCTTTCGGGTATCGCCTACTGGCTGTGGCAGACGCTCGGCCGGCAGCTGTCGGGGACCGGATCCTTTGCCGCTCCCCCACCCTGGATTTTCATCGGGCTTGCCGCGATAGTCACCCTGCCACTCACCGCGGTGATCTTTCTCGAGGGTCTGAAGGCGGGCCTGCTGACCTTCGGTGGGGCCTACACCGTGATCCCGTTCCTCCAGCAGATTGCCGTCGACAACCACGGCTGGCTGACCGATACCGAATTCCTCGACGGGATGCGCTTGCCGGAGTGCTGCCCGCGCCGCTGATCATCTTTTCCACTTTCGTCGGCTACCTTGCCGGCGGCCTCACCGGTGCCTTCGCGATGACTCTGGGGATCTTCCTGCCCGCCTTCCTTTTCCCGATCTTCTTCCACAGCCAACTCGTTTCTATCGCCGAGAACCCGCGGGTACATGCTTTTCTGTTTGGTGTCGCCGCCGGTGTCATCGGCCTGATCGCCGCGGTCACGGTCGAGATCGTTCGCGTGAGCATCACCGACCTGCCGGCGGCCCTGATCGCGATCACGGCATTCGCGATCCTGTACCGCTTTCAGGGTAAATTCACGATTCTTTTCGTGGTGCTCGGATCCGGCATAGTCGGGGGACTGCTCCAGATAACCGTGATCTAGGCAGCCCGGCAGTCCTTTCTTCATTTTCACGTGTTGTAAGAGTGTCAATACAAACCGTTAGAGTGGCTGCTCCGAGCCACGCTTTGAAACCAGGAGAGGTCCTTGATTCTTCAGCTGAACCGCGTACAGATGCTGCTCGCCGCCATGGCGATCGCCATCGTTTCCATCTTTGTCGTCTCGACTCTGTCAGCTGGCATCGCCGATGCCAAGGGCAAGAACGTCCGCAAGGGCCCTTCCGGCCTCGCCTTCTACAAGCCGCCGAAGAAGACTCCGAAGCAGCATGGCAAGCTGATCTGGGCCCGCAATGCGGGAGGCCTGGTACCTCTCGAGAGCGCCAGGGTCACCAAGAACGTGCTCTATACGTCAAAGACTCCGCTCGGCAAGCGGACTGCGGTTTCCGGTTCGATCAGCATCCCCAAGGGCAAGGCGCCCAAGGGTGGCTGGCCAGTCGTCTCCTATGCGCACGGCACCACCGGTATCGCCGACAAGTGCGCGCCGTCCCGTAACAAGGTCGGTGGACCGGCCGAGAGCTACATCTCGTACACGGATCCGCAGCTCAACTCCTGGCTCGACGCCGGATATGCGGTCGCCCGGACCGATTATCAGGGCCTCGGCACACCCGGTACCCACGCCTTCCTCATCGGCAAAGCATCCGGACGCAGCGTGCTTGACATCGTGCGTGCCGCACGCGACCTGAGCCCGAAGATCTCCAAGCGTTACCTGATTGCCGGACACTCTCAGGGCGGTCATGCCGCACTGTTCGCCGCCGGAATGGCCTCGAAGTGGACGCCGGACCTGAAGCTGCGCGGCACGGTTGCCTATGCGCCAGCATCACACATGAGGCTACAGGCGGCATCGCTTCCGATCCTGACCAGCCCCAGCTCATTGTCCGCCCTGGCTTCGATGATCGTCAAGGGAGCGACTGTCGTTTCGAGCGACGTCAAGCCGAACGAGCTGCTCAATGATCCGGTTCTGGCGCTCTACCCGCAAACAGGCACCGAATGCCTGGCGAGGCTCAGCCAGCCGGACAGCCTCGGTGGTATCGCCCCGTCGGATCTGATCAGGGACGGCGCCGATACCGACCCGTTCTTCGACCTGCTCGACCAGCAGAATCCGGATGTAGCCACTTCGGCTCCGATCCTGCTGGCCCAGGGTGAGGCCGATACGACGACGTTCAAGTTCCTGACCGACATACTCAATAGCGAACTGGTGGATCTGGGCGACAACGTCGATTACCAGACCTACCCCGGTGTCGACCACGGATCGATCCTGTTCGCCGCCGAGAACGAAGTGAGCGCCTTCTTCGAACAGCGTCTGCCGACCGGCCGCTAGACCGAAAGAGAGCGCAGTTTCAAAGTCCCTCGTCTAGCCAGGAAGTAACGGCTCGACGGGGGATTCGCTTTTGACCGGACCGGACCGGGTCGGGGAAGGTTCGGGTCCGCTCAGGAAAGCGCGCCGGCACCGCGAAACTCGCCAGAGCCGTCCCGGGCGTCACGCACGATTATCTCCCCCGTGCGACCGTCTTCAAGGGTGATCTGCGCCCGTCCCGTCTGTGGCTGGGACGCAGCGTCGGCATCTTCATATTTGCCCCACCACGCGGGCACCCCGAAGCCTGCGTCGGTACCGTCGTAGACCGAGCAGATCACCTCTGCTTTGCGGCCATCCTGCGTGATCGAAGCCGAACCTCTGTCAAGAATTTCTCCCATGCCGTGGAAGAATAGCCGCGAATGGCGATGAGACCCTTTGAAGAGGTGATTGAGCACAATGGCAGGGCCCTTTTGAGCTACTGCGCAAGCCGGGTCGGATCGGATCGCGCCGAGGACTGCTTCCAGGAGACCATGCTGGCGGCGCCGCGCGTCTACGACGGTCTCAAGGATGAACGTGCCGTGCGTTCCTGGCTGTTCCGGATCGCTGGCAACAAGGCGATCGACATGCCCCGGCAAAGTTCCCGC
>CALEMO010000288.1 GCA_937910825.1 uncultured Solirubrobacterales bacterium
GCAAAGCGACCGTTAGAAGTGAAAGAGAAAGAACCTTCGCCAATGAACGCATCGCCAGGTCATAGGTGATCCCACCCGCCAGCGCGCCGGGCGTGCCGTCCCGATCCCGTTACCACTCTGGTACCACTTTGCCCCTTCGGGAGCCACGGGACGGTCCCGGCCGGAGAAAGCGTGCTCAACGACAAGCCGGTGGCCGTGATCGGTGCCAGGGTGGTCGACCGGGGTTTCCCCGTACCCCGCGCCCACAAGGCGTTCAACGAAAACGGTGACCTGATTGACGCCGAGGCGGCGTCGGACCTGGGAGCCCACCTCGCGGAACTGATGGAAACGGCGGGTGGTCCGGCAGGCTCGTGCTCTGATCAGGCGAACTACAGCCGGCAGTGCCAGCTGGTCGCCGGCTAGCCTGACCGGCTGGAGTGCTCAGGCTTCCTGGGAAAGCCGGTATTCGATCTCGATCTCGTTACGGATCTCTTTGCGCAGCCTGTCTTCCAGCTCGGCTTTGAGCTCCGCGCGAATCTGATCTTCAAGTTCTGCCCGCGCCTCGGGGCTGAGGTCGCTCAGTTCGGCCATGTTTCTCTCCTGCTCGGTGGTGTGGTGACCGCAGTCTAAGACGACGAGCGTCCGCAGGCTTCCGGCTCCCCGCTGTGACAGCATTCGCCGATGACCAGTGAAAGCTCTTCCACTCCTCCGGAGCTGGATCACCTCGAGATCAAGTCAGGCCTGCTCGATCAGCGCTCCGAAATCCTGGGGAGGCTGAGCGAAATGAAAAAGCCGCCGGAACGCGGGTCGGCGATCGGATTTGGCAAGCGCATCGGAGACGGAACTTCGGAGGCGGTCAGCCGCATAACCGAAGTCGCGCTGGCCAACGACCTCGAAGTCACGGTGGCCCGCATCGAACGGGCGCTGGAAAAGATCGATCAAGGCAGCTACGGAATCTGCGACGTCTGCGACCAGCCGATCGCCCCCGGCCGCCTGAAGGTCTCTCCGGCAAGCTCACTGTGCATCGAGTGTGCCCGCCGTCAAGTCTGATCACCTAAGACGCTAGTGACGAAGCAGGCCGGCCACGGCCTGAGCCACCTGCTGCCCGCGTTCGGTCAGCAGGTATTCGGTGTGTGGCGGCCGACCGGCCACCGTGCGGCGCTCGACGATCCCGACCGCTTCAAGCTGTTCGAGGCGATCCGAGAGCGTGGTCGGCGAGACACCCGGCAGTGACTGCCGGAACTCGTTGAAACGGTGAGCACCGCTGGAACAGGCGTAAATAGTCGCCATGGTCCAACGACGCTCGAGCACAACGGCCGCCTCGCGCATCTCCGGCGGTACCGGGCTGCAGCTACGACATCGTGGCGACATCAGCCTCGCTCGCGATCGGCTCCAGGGCAAGGTCGATCACTTCTTCGACACTCATCACCGGGTGGAAATTCATGGCCTCGCGGACTTCCTCCGGCACATCGTCCAGGTCGGCCCGGTTGCGGTACGGAAGGAATACATCAGTCAGGCCGGCGGCATGGGCGGCCAGCACCTTCTGCTTGAGCCCGCCGATCGGCAACACCCGGCCCTGCAGCGTGACTTCACCGGTCATGCCCACGGTGTGTTTCACCGGGCGTCCGGTCAGCAGGGAAACCAGGGCAGTCGTCATCGCCGTGCCGGCGCTGGGACCGTCCTTGGGGATCGCGCCGGCGGGCACGTGCATGTGGAATTCGCGCTGGAACGCTTCGGAGTCGATCCCGAGCTTCTCGCTGTGGGAGCGGACGTAGGAGAGCGCGATCCGCGCCGACTCCTTCATCACGTCGCCGAGCTGGCCGGTAAGCACCAGGCCCTTGTCGCCCTCCATCGCTGTCGCTTCAATGAAAAGGACGTCGCCACCGGCTCCGGTGACCGCGAGGCCGGTCGATACACCCGGGATCGCGGTGCGCTCAACCGACTCCTGGAAGATCTTCTGTTGCCCGAGAGCTTTTCTGAGTGCTTCTTCGTCGATCACCAGCGGCTGCTCCACCGATTCCGAGGCGATGCGGGTCGCGGCTGAGCGCAGCAGTTTGCCGAGCTCACGCTCAAGCTGCCTTACACCCGCTTCACGGGTGTATTCGCTGATCAGCGTATTCAGGATCTCGTCGCTGACCTGGACCTCATCCTGCTCCAGGCCGTTTCGCTTGACCTGCCTGGGAAGCAGGTAGCCAACGGCAATCGCCTGCTTTTCAGCGGTCGTATAGCCGTCGAAGGAGATGACTTCCATTCGGTCGAGCAGCGGTGCCGGGATCGGGTCAAGCTGGTTCGCGGTTGCCAGGAAGACAACCTCGGACAGATCGATCTCGACATCCAGGTAATGGTCCCGAAAGGAATGGTTCTGGGCAGGGTCCAGCACCTCGAGCAAGGCCGCGGAGGGGTCACCCCGCCAGTCGGAGCCGACCTTGTCGACTTCGTCCAGCAGGATCACAGGGTTCATCGTTTTCGCATCCCTGAGGGCGCGCACTATACGGCCGGGCAGGGCTCCGATGTAGGTCCGGCGATGGCCCCGGATCTCGGCCTCGTCGTGGAGTCCGCCGAGCGAAATCCGGACGAACTCGCGATCAAGGGCTTTGGCCACCGATTCACCGATCGAAGTCTTGCCGGTCCCGGGGGGTCCGACCAGGGTGAGGATCGCACCGTCGGCGCGGCTGTCCTTTTCAACTCCGCGCTCGGCCCTCAGCTTGCGCACCGCCACGAACTCGGTGATGCGCTTCTTGACATCGTCGAGTCCGGCGTGGTCGGAGTCGAGGACTTCGCGGGTATGGACCGGGTCCAGCTTTCCTTCGGAGCGCTCGGACCACGGGACGCTGATCAGCCAGTCCAGATAGCTGCGGATCATCGAACTCTCGCCCGACTGCTCGCCCTGGCGTTCGAGCCGGCGCAGTTCCTTCTCGGCCTGCTCTTCGACCGCTTCGGGCATGCCGGCGTCAGCGATCTTGCCCTCGTACTCCTCGATCACGCTTGCTTCATCGTCACCGAGTTCCTTGCGGATTGAATCCATCTGCTTGCGCAGGAAGTATTCGCGCTGCTGCTGCTGGGCACCCGACTCGACGTCGTCGCGGATCCGGCTGCGGACTTGAAGTTCGGCCAGGCGCTCGCGCTGCATCTCGACCGCCAGCTCGAGGCGGGCGGTCACGTTGAGGGTGTCGAGCAGCTGAACCTTCTGCTCCACGGTCAGGTCGGGGCTGAGGCCGGCAGTATCAGCCAGGGCTCCCGGCTCGTCGACCGAACGAAGGAAAGCCGCGATCCGGCCGTCGGCGCCACGGAGCTCGAGGATCTCTTCAACGATCGCCCGGTATTCGCGGGTCAGCTCGACGGTGTGCTCGTCTTCCGGGTGGCCGTCGTGGATCTCCTGGACCTCCATGCGCAAGGCGTCGGGATCATTCTCGTCGGCAGTGGCGACACCGGCGAGGCCGCGCCGCAGGCCGACCACGGTCGCGATCGGCTCGCCGATCGGGGAGCGGCCGCGTTCGATCACTTCGGCGACCACGCCGACCCGTTCGAACTCGCCATCCCGCCTGGTCAGCAGGAAGATGCGTTCGTCCTCGCCGACATCAATCTGAAGGTTGGCGGTGACTGTGGGGAAAACTATGGCTTCATCAAGGGGTACGAGCAGGTATGACATTCGCTAAGTCCAGTTTCTGTAGTTAGTCCTCTGCGAAGAGTAGCGGACTCACTACACCGGCACCCCTGTTTGACTCTGTCAGCTCGCGGCGGCCTCTCCGCTCTTGTAGCTGCGCGCAGGAGCGACTCCCGGGGAACCGAGGAGCTGACGTCAAAGCAGATCGACCACCGACCGGACATGCCGCAGGCTATCCCCGAATTCGCCGATCCCAGCTTTCTCATTCATCGCTGTCACCAACCGGTACCGGCGGGCCGATGAACTCGCCGATCGGCCCCGGTTTCCCAAAGTAGTAGCCCTGCAGGTGGTCGACCCCGTACTCGCGGAGCAGCTTCGCGCACTGCGCGTCCTCGACACCTTCTCCGACCGTATCCAGCTCGAATCCTTCGGCGAGGGAAACAGCCGCCCTGACCACGTGCTGGCTCGCCCGGCTCGAATGCAGGTCGCGGACGAGTTCGACATCGATCTTCAACTGGTTGATCGCCAGTTACTTGAGGTACGTAAAACCGCCGAAGCCGGTTCCGAAGTCATCGAGCGCGAGGCTCGGCCCCAACCTGGAAAGGTCCGCGGCAAAAATCTGGGCTGATTTCATGTTCTTCATCAGAGCCGTCTCGGTGATTTCAACTGTCAGGTTCTCCGGCTCCGCCCCGGCTTCACGCAACTCGTCGGCAATTGTAGTGACGATGTGATGCCGCCCGACCGTCGCGGTTGAGAGATTGATGCTGACCTTGTGCCCCAGGGCAATCTGGCGAGCTGCCTCGTGGACCGCCAGCGCGGAACCATCCTTGCGCTTGCGGGTGGTCGTGTATTGAGGCACTCCTTCCCCACCGAGCAGACGCTCGACGATCGCTGCCGGTTCGCCCTTGAGGTCGTCAGGCACGATCAGGTCAGGCATGTAGCGGCCCACTGCCTGGGCGGCGGTGAATTCGTAGATCTGTTCGAAGGCGGTGGCGATCCTCGGAGGCGACCCGCTCGGTCACGTCGTGAGCGGTGAAGTAGATGGATCCGTCACACAGTTCCGCCTGCCACGAGAGCCAGCGCCAGCCGGTGTCTCACACCATGTAGCGGTTCTCGAAGCCGACCGTGGTCCCTTCCTGACTAAACACCCGGCTCGTCTCGGCGACCGTGCGTTCGCGATCAGCCGGATCGACGAATTCAATGAACGGACGAGCCATGAGGGTCTCCAGGGGGAAGCCGAAGGTGCGTTCCCAGGCCGGGTTCAAAGCGGTGAAGTAACCCTTCGAGTCGGCATTCCCGAGAAAGTCTCTGGACAATTCAAAGATAATTTCTCGAGATTTTTGGAGAGCGCTGGTATCGCTGGGCTTCGATGAAGCCAATGCTGCCCCTTTTCGAGTTACATATCCTTCCACGTTTCAGCGTAAAGCAAGCACAGGATCTCACTCCGGCAGCGGTCCAGCCTCAGCCCACGCGAACCGGAAGCGAGTCTATTCCGTATATGCCGCTGACCGTCTGAAGCTCGATCAGGCCGTCGACTTCCAGGGTCTCGAAGGTCTCGGAGAAGAAACGCAGGGCCTCTTCGATCTCGGCCTTCGCAAGGTTGGCTCCGACGCAGTAATGATGGCCCGCACCGAAGGTGAGTACCCGAGACTTGCCGCGATCCACCGAGATGTCGAAAATCGACGACTCAGCAAACGCCTCGGGATCCCGATTGCCGGTAAAGGAGCAGACCATGAGCACCGTGCCTTCGGGGAAGGTCACGTCCCGGTAGACCACTTCTTCGGTCAATTGCCTTGCGGTGAAAGGGGTTATCGGCTCGTAGCGCAGGGCTTCCATGGTTGCCCGGGGGATGAGGGTTTCCGGGTCGGCGCGCAGCGCAGCCCACTGGTCCGGCCGTCCGGCCAGCAGTCGCATCGCGTGGGCGAGCTGATTCTGGGTCGTATCGACACCGCCGACCATGATGTTCAGCACCAGGTTCTCGAGCTCGGTGTTCGAGAGGCGCTCGCCCTCTTCTTCGGCCGAGATCAATGAAGAGATCAGGTCATCGGCTGGAGTCGCCCGGCGCGTTTCGATCAGCGGGCGGACCCAGGCGTAGAACTCTCCCACCTTGTCCTGCATGGTCTGGACAGTCTCCGGGTCGGAAAGTGCGATCGGATCGAACTGGCGCTGAATCCACATCGACCAGTCGTGGAGACGGGCCGCGTCTTCCGCCGGCGCTCCCATCACCCGGGAGATCGCAAGCGAGGTATAAGGCCGGGCGAAGGATTCGATGAAATCGAACTCGTCCGCCTCTCCGGCCCCCTGCCAGAGGCTCTCGAGAAACTGCCTCATGAATGGCCGGTAGCCATTGGCGGCCCGGGGGGAAAGCGAGGGGTTGACCAGACCGCGAAGGCGGCGATGGGCGTCGCCGCCTACGTTGATGATGTTGTTCTCGATCTGCTCGTGGAGCGGACCGTCGGTGATCCCGAACATCTGGCCGAGCAGCTTTCCCGGGAATTCGGCCGCCTTGCTGCGCAGGAAGAACTCGCCGGCCTCACGTTCAAGCACCACGGTCGCCAGGGGCGCCTGCGCCAGCCACTGGCCGCTATCCAGCATCGACTTCATGCCGGCATGCCAGAACTCGCCTTTGAGGCCAGGGTCAGAAAGGTCGAGCTTGGGTAGCGACAGCTCGCCTACCAGAGTCATTCCGCCACCCTAGACACAGAGGCAGACATCGAAGCCACGCGCGGCGGGTGGTTCTTCAGGAATCGGCGAACTTGTAGCCGATGCCGCGCACGGTCAGCACCAGCACGGGGCGCTGAGGATCAGCCTCGACCTTCTGGCGCAGATTCGAGATGTGAACGTCGCAGGCCCGCTCGTCACCGTCGAATTCGGTCTGCCAGAGCTCTTCCATGATCTGTGATCGCTTGAAGACTTCTCCGGGACGCGCCGCCAGCAGACGCAGCAGCTGGAATTCGGAACGGGTCAAGCTGATCGTCTTGCCATGCACCGTGACCACATGGCGGGCGAGGTCGATAGTCACCGGCCCGGATGCGATTTTCGAAGCTTCCGGCATCGGCGAGCGGTCGAGTTCACGACGCCGGAGCTGTGCCCGGACCCTTCCCAGAAGTTCGCGCACCGAGAACGGCTTGGTCACGTAGTCGTCGGCTCCGACCTCGAGCCCGACCACCTTGTCGACCTCTGCATCTTTCGCCGTGAGGATGATGATCGGCACGGCCGAGCGGGAGCGCACCTCGCGGCAGATGTCGAGTCCGCTTCGTCCCGGCATCATGATGTCGAGGATCAGCAGGTCGTACTCGAAATCTCCGACCAGCTTGCTTTCGGCATCGGTGCCGTCAACCGCCGGCGTCACGTCGAAACCCTCCTGGGTCAGCGCGTAACCGACCGAATCCCTGACAGAGGGTTCGTCGTCAGCTACAAGGATCCGTCCGGGGTTGCCGTTGCTCATCTGTTTTCGCTCATGCGATCGGGGTCTCAGCCTGTTCTATCAGGGGAAGGCGGACCCAAAAGGTACTGCCCTCGCCTTCTACGGAACTTGCGCCCATCTCCCCACCCATCACATCGGCCATCCTGCGGGCGATCGCAAGGCCGAGGCCGAAGCCCTCCTGACGGCGCGATTCCGAACGCCTGTAGAAGCGCTCGAATACGCGGTCAACCTCTGCTTGTGGGATTCCGGTTCCAGTGTCAATAACTTCAAGAAGCATCTCTTCGTCGCCGAATCGCCTGCCGCGAACGGTAATGGTGCCGGGCGGCGGAGTGTTTTTCAGTGCATTCGTGACCAGGCCGATCAATACCTGCCTCAGCAGGGTCGGATCACCTTTGGCGGCCAGATCCCTCTCGACGTCGAGGATCAACTCAAGCCCGGGCGGCACCTCCACCGCGGATTCGACGTCGCTGGCGGCATTGGTCACGTCCACGACCTCGACCTCTCCCGCGCCGAGCGCCTCGACCCGGGCGAGGGTGAGCAGGGACTGGGTCAGCCGGCTCATGCGTTCCGCGTCGGTCGAGAGCCGGTTGAGGAAATGGTCGCGAGCGGCCGGATCGTCTTTGGCACCCGACTGCAGGACCTCGATCGCTCCGGAGATCCCGGCCAGCGGATTGCGCAACTCGTGGGCGGCGTTGCTGACGAAATCGCGTTCTGCGAATTCCTTGCGCATTTCGTCGGTGCGGTCGCGGACAACGACGAGCACCGCGTTTTCATCCGGCAGGGCGCGAGCCTGCATCGCATAGGCGCGGTCTCCAATGCGCAGGGCCGGATGGGCAGCGAAGCCTTCGGTCGCCGCCCTTTTGATCTGGGGGATCATCGGCTCGGGAGGGAGCCCGCCCTGGTCCAGCAGTACGGTGGCGGCCGAGTTGTAAAAGCGGACCGGGCCGTGATCGTCGACCACCATAACCGCATCGTTGAGGCCGTCGAAGATCGCGGTCAGTTTGTCGCGGTCCGCGGTCAGCACGCCGAAGTTTTCCTTGAGCGCCTGGCGCATCGAGTCGAGCGAACGGGCGAGGTCCCCGATTTCGTCGCGTCCGCCGGTGGGCAACTCTACGTCGAAGTTGCCGGAAGCAAGGTCATCGGCTTCGCTCGCCAGACGCTTCAGCCGTACGGTGATTCCGGATGCGATGGCAAAGCCGATCAGGCTGCCGACCAGCACCCCGATCAGGGCGCCCCGGCGGCTGTCGGCTTCCAGGTCATCGAGCGCCTCGCGCAAAACCTCCGGCCTTGAATAGCGGCCGACGACGGCCCCGGCGAAGCCGGATTCGTTGATCACCGGCACGCCGACCAGGGTCACCTCGCCGTCATCGATCTCGGTCGTCTGGCGCACCCCGGCGAGCGCATTGTTCAGCGCCACCGCATACGTTTCCCGATTCTCAAAAATCGGCTTGGAACCAGGCGGTGCGACCAGTACGCCGCCGGCGTCGAAGTACCAGGCGGAGAACCCCTCGCCATTGGCGGCTTCGATCTCGGCCTCGATATTCGCCTTGGAGGAACCGACCCGGTCGGCAAGTCGGAACGTCCGCCCCACCGCTAGCTCGGTCGACCTCTCGGTCAGGACTTCACGGCTCGAATTCGAGACGATGAAATAGATCACGGTGGCCGTAATCAGGCCGACCAGGGCGAAACCGCCGGCCAGCCAGATCCTCATGCCGATGTGACGGCGCCGCTTCAATGGTTGCCTCTTCTTCATGCGAGAAGCAGCCTAAAGCAGTCGGCGCAAGGCTTCGCACAACCTGAAATCTCCAAATCGGAAACAATCGTCACGTGAAGACTCTTGTTTTCATCCCGGCGTGGAATGAAGAGGACTCAAT
>CALEMO010000289.1 GCA_937910825.1 uncultured Solirubrobacterales bacterium
GGCAAGTATTAACCCAAGAAATAGAACTGTCAGCTTTACCAGCTCCAATGGAGTAAGAAGCTCTCCTTTTGTGAGCATAGGCGCTCAATCCAAGAAAAACGTTTATAGAATCAATGTTTCGGCTGCTGGTAAAGCAAAGAGCCGCACTTTGAAATTTACCAAGAATGTCAAGAAAGGCCTTGTTCGTATTAGCAGTCGGAACAATACTGTTCGCAACTACCGAATCAGTATTGATAAATTCAATACTGATTCGTACAACTATAAAGGAGCATACAAGGTCACAAAGGCCCAAGTGGCTTATCTGAACTACAATGATCTGGAATCTAAATCTGGTATCGCCAAGGTTGTTATCAAGAATAGTAAAACCGGAAAGTTAGTGAAAACCGTTCCTATCAAATTGGTGAAGTAGTGAAACTAATCCGCTTTCGACAACAAAGTGATCTTCCCCCGGAAAAGTGAACACGCGTTTCTGGAATCAGGCGGCGGTTGTCATTGAGTGTTGGCGTTCCTATTCGGCGGGAGTGAGCATATTCAGTGAGCTGTGCCGGCGGCGGGTGTTGTGGAAGAGCTCTATGTAGTCGTGGATTGAGTTGGCGAGCTCGACCCGGGTCTCCCATCTCTTGCGGCTGAGGAGTTCGACCTGCATCCGACCCCAGAGCTCTCCATCATCGCGTTGTCGTAAGCCGAGCCAACTGAGCCCATCGATGGAGCAAGGCCGGCTTGTTTGACCTTCTGGCTGAAAGCCCAGGACGCGAATTGAGAGCCGCGATCGGAATGAATCACGAGCTCCCCGTTCGGATGACGAGCCTCGGTGGCCATCCCGAGCGCGTTCATCACCATCTGAGAGGGTCTGGGTCGAATCGACCGACCAGCCAAGCACCCGGCGTGAGAACACGTCAAGGACCGCGCAGCATTAGATCTTGCCTTCGTGGGTCGGGTGCTCGGTGATGTCGCCCGTCCAGAGCTGATTCGGTGCCGGCTTGTGAAAGTTCCTGCGAACCAGGTCAAGGGAAGTGGCCCTGGCCATCTTCGCGCCCTTCGGTGGCCGCTGGTTCGGGATTCCCTTGAGACCGAGCTCAACCATGATCGAGCGAACCGTGTTTTGCCCGATCGGAACACCACGGCCGAACCTGAGCTCCGCGGTCACCCTGGGCACCCCGTAGGCGCCGTGGGATTGCTTGTGGATTTCGATGATCTACTTTCGCAAGCTAGATCCGGCGAAGCCCCGCCTTCGAGAGCGGCCCGAAAAGGACAGTCAGACGGACAGTCATTTCGAATCAGGGGTTAGGGATTCGGCGGCTCAGGTGACTCGAGCTCGACGAAGCCGAAGCTGGATCGGCAACGTTCTGGTCTACATCGTCGTACTCAACCTGTTCGTTGAATTCGTCGGCACGATAGTCATCGATTCCTTCTGGATATCGACCCCTACCGCAGTTCTCCTGATGTTGATCTGGGCCACTTCATCGAGATAGTGACCCTCATCCTGGCCATGATGCTCTCCCGGCTGGTACTGCAGAAGATCTACGAAGGGCTCGGTTCGACCAGCGGACACAGGCTGCAGTAGTGGCACTACCGACAGCCTGGGCCGGCTATTCGAGCGGCCCGCTTTCGAATGGCGCCGCGACTACCTGCCAGCGGAGCGAAGACCCCAGCCGAGGGCGGCCATTCCGATTCCGTTGGCGATGAATCCAATGCCGATCAACAGTGCAAGGGTCGCATAACCGATGTCCGGGTTGACGATGATGGCGATGCCGGCAAACGTTGCCAGGACTCCCGCGAGCCCGTGCCAGAAGCGATGAGAGTACTCATCGAATGCGGTGGCGAATCGGATGATGCCGACCGTGATCAGCCAGAGGCCGACCAAGATGGCAACGAACTCCACGCCGCCTATCGGGTGCCGGATCAGCAATACGCCGACGATCGCGCTGATGACTCCGAACAGGGCAACAAGCCCGCGATCGGTAGTGCTGCGCATGAACGAGGCGAGCAACTCGAGAAGGCCGTTCACCAGCAGGAAGATACCGGCGATCACGGCCAGGGTCTCAAGGCTGTCGCCGGGCTTGAAGAGGATGATTACGCCGACGACGATGCTCAGCAGGCCGACCAGGAACAGCAACCACCAGCCTGAGCCGGTCTCGCTGCTTTCGGTTTCATGCACGGTCTCGATCATGCCATAGCCCCCTATGTCGAACGCAAATATTGACGGACACGACCAACACTAACACCAGGAGCCGACGCCGAGGGCAACCCAAGGCTTCCCGAAAGGGTGAGACCGTGCTCCTGCAGGCGGGCGGTCCGCTTAACAGGACGACGGGTGATCGCCGAGACCGGCCGATTGGCTGCGCCTGATAGCTACCCCGCTGTGGTCGGGAATCCCTGCCACGGGCGGAGGCACACTGTGGGTGGTGCGGCTGTCCGAGCCTCCGTCCGGATTTGACAGTCAGACGGGCAGTCAGAACCGGTCCCCGGAGGCGGGAATCGAGCTCACGCTGGGAAAGAAATCACCCAGGATCACCTACTAAACCGAAGGTCACTGGTTTGAATCCAGTCGGGCGCGCCAGCCAGGGACGGCGGATTACGGCGGTTAGTTTCGAACGACGCGGCGGAATACAGCGACTGCGTTGCTCTTGTTGGCGGTTACGTACGCGAAGCGGCCATCGGGGCTGAGCACGATCGAGCTGGCTCCGGCAAGGCTCCGGCCAGCGTTGCATTTGGCGACCGACTGTACGGTGACGCATCCGTCGTGACCGGTTTTCTGGACGACCGTGCCACTTGACTTGAACCGGTT
>CALEMO010000290.1 GCA_937910825.1 uncultured Solirubrobacterales bacterium
CGGCCAGGCTGAGCCCGAAAGCCGAACCGGTCGAGGCCGCGACAATTCCGCGCGCAGACATGCTGGCGAAGAAGAGCCTTTCTTTGCCCGCGAACGGCAGGCCGACCAGAGTGGCGACGGCCAGCGGCCGCACGATGAGGACCAGGATCGCCACCAGCGCCAGGCCGGGGAACCCGAGGTCCAGCACCGAATCGACGCTGACGTTCGCCGCGAGCAGGATGAAGAGGATGCCAATCAGGATCGGCACCAGCGTCTCCTTGAACTCGGCGATGTAGTCGATTCGGACCTTCTTCTGGTTGGCCAGGAATACACCCATGACGATGGACGCCACCAGGCCAGAATCGGCGAAGAGCGCATCGGCCGCAGCGAAGCTCGCGACGACGAGCATCAGGGTCGCGGCGACTTTGTCACGCCCGGCCAGTTTGCGCGAAGCAAGTAGCGGCATCAGCAGCAAGGCTGCGACAACGCCGGCCAGCAGTCCGCTGCCGAGTGAAGCCAGGATCTCGACGAAGTCCACGGCCACCCGACCGCCCTGGTTGACGATCGAGCCAAAAATGACCACGGCGATAATCGCCCCGATCGGATCGATCAGGATGCCTTCCCACTTCAGTACTGAGCGCACATGCGTGGAAGGGCTTATGAAATTCAGGATCGGCGAGACCACGGTCGGGCCGGAAATGATCACGATCGCACCGATCAGCAGTGCAATCGCGTTCGGAACGTCGAAGAGCAGACCGATCGCCAGAGAGGACCCCGCCCACGTGATCAGCACCCCAGCCGTGATCAGGCGCAGGACCGCTGGCCGCACACCGGCTCCGAGTTCCTCACGCTTCAGGCGGAGCGCCCCTTCAAAGAGGATGATGCCGACCGCGATCTCGACGGTCGGAGAAAGAGCATCACCCAGCAGCGCCGCGGGATCGATCAGGCCGGTCACCGAAACGCCGGAGAGCACTCCCACGACCAGCAGGGGCACGATCGCCGGCACCCGGATCCAGGCCGCGATCAGGCGCGCCAGAACTGAGAGCACGACCACCAGGCAAAGACCGAGCAGGACTTCGTCGGTCAACTATTCCCCTCCCAGGCCAGGGCATCCTCGAGGCTGCTCGCAAGCATCTTGTGGAGCTCTCCCCTCGAGATGGTCTCGTCCTTCAGCCAGGCGAGAACCACCGCCCGACCAAAAGCGACAACTCCGAGCACGGCCAAACGCCTCCCCGGGGGGACGTCTTCGTCTCCGAAGTGGTTCTTCAGCACCCGATCGACAACATGAGAATGGAAATCCGCCACCGCTCCAGCGATGACCAGGTCAGGACCGGCAGGGCCAGCCGAGAAGATGGCGAGGGCGGCCTCCCGCTGAGCGATCATCAAGTCCAGCAGCGAATTGAGGTTGAAGTCGATCAATTCCCGTCCGCTGAGGTCGAGATCGGTCCGGACTGTCGACTCGAGTTGCTCGATCAGAAACGAAATAACCGCGGCGTAGAGGCCCTCCTTATCGCCGAAGTAATGCGTGAGAAGCGCCCGGCTGGCCCCGGCTTCCCTGGCGATTTCGGCCATTGAGACTTCAGCGTAGGGCTGTGAGGCAAAGCTGCGAAACGCGGCGCCGATGATCTCGGCCCGCCTTTCGTCAGGCTTGAGTCTTCGTCTCGGCACCGGACAACCCTAGATGCCCGGGCCGGGCGGCGACACAATCAGTTCCGGCGACTGAGGTTGGCGACGATCACGGCAACCACAGTCACCAGGTAGATCTGGCCGATCAGCGCCTCGGCCGCGGTCAGCGAACGCCCCAGGGGCGCGGCGGCCGAGAAGTCACCGAGACCGGCGGTGGTGATCGTGGTCAGGCTGAAGTAGAGGTAGTTGCTGAGGGTTTCGGCTCCCTGACCTTCGCGGAAGAAAGGCTGGCCGCCGGCAGCCTCGATAAGCGCGAAAGCGGAACCGAATACAAGCCCAATCAGCAAGAAGATGCACAGCACACCGAGCATCGTGTGGATCGTTATCGCCCGTTTCTCTTTCACCTGCAACACGATCCCAAGCGCGATCGCGGGGGTGGCGATGGAGACGAGGATCAGGCTGGCCCAGCGCACGTATATGGCCCCCGAGCCATCCTCGGCGAAGTTGAGGACGATCGTCATCAACATCGTCGTCATGATGATTCCACCGAATATGAGCCCCAGTCGCATCCCGGGCTGGGCCGCCCTCAGTGCTGCGAAGAGCGCGAGGCCTTCGAGCAGCAGTGCAACATTGCGCCATCCGCCCTCATCCGGCGCCGCCATGATGTAGATCATCGCGATCAGGATCAGGACGAGGGCAAGCCCGTACCTTTCTTTGCCCCGGGCCCAGAAGCCGCTCAAGCGACCACTTCGGTACTCATGTCGGTAACGGTCAGCATGTTGCTGTTCTCGACCCGCCCCGCCGGAATCGACGGATCCTCGGCCAGCAGCTTCTCGAACGCCTGCCGCTTACCGTCGCCGGTGATCAGGAAAAGAATCTTGCGCGCTGCCGCGAGAGCCGGATAGGTCAGGCTCATTCGGCGGGTCCCTTGGTATTCGCCATCGGTCAAAGCCACCCGGCGATCTTTGACATCGAGGATTCTGTCGCCGGGAATCAGGGACGCTGTATGTCCGTCGGGCCCCATGCCCAGATGAATCAGGTCAAAACGCTCGGGAAGCGAGTACTCATAGGCCCTGGCGGCGGTCTCCAGATCCTCCGCACCGACCGGCATCGGCCGGATCGCAGACTGGCAGATCAGCGGCAGGCTGAGTACCAGATGGGTCAGGTTTCGCTCCATGCTGCCAGTTGGCGCAATGCGCTCATCCACCTGAAACAGGGAGGTCTTCGACCATGGAAGCGTGCCTTCAGAGAGGATCTCGAGCATTCGCCACGGAGTCTGACCACCGCTGACGGCGATGTTGAAAACCCCCCGCTCGGCGATTGCAGCCTGAGCCGCCATCTCGACTATGCGCGCAGATTCCTGAGCGGCTGCTTCAGCATCGGCGACAGACTTGGTGACCATCGCCTCGAACCTATCCGTTTTCGGCTGGTTTTTCGTCGTGCCCGCCGAACTCCTTGCGCATCGCCGACTGGACGCGATCACCGAAGTCACCGAGCCCACGGGAATCGAAGCGCTCGTAGAGGGCGGATGTGAGCACCGGAGCCGGCACACCCTCTTCGACTGCCGCAATCGAGGTCCAGCGTCCTTCTCCGGAGTCCGAAATACGACCGTCGAATTCGGCCAGGTCAGGGGACTTGGCGAGGGCAGACGCGGTCAGATCAAGCAACCATGAACCGATCACGCTGCCGCGGCGCCAGACTTCCGCAACTTCCCCGACATCGATGTCGAACTGGTAGTACTCGGGATTCTGAAGCGGCGCGGTCTCCGCATCGTCGTCGCGTTCAACTTTGCCGGCGTTGGCGTTCTTTATGATGTT
This sequence comes from uncultured Solirubrobacterales bacterium, assembly GCA_937910825.1. GTDB lineage: Bacteria > Actinomycetota > Thermoleophilia > Solirubrobacterales > 70-9 > 67-14. The sequence goes on from CALEMO010000290.1 coordinate 3,423, forward strand.
GAGGCCCTCCCCGAAAGCGGCCATGATGCCGTACTCGATGCCGTTGTGGACCATTTTCACGAAATGGCCGGCCCCTACCGGTCCACAAAGCAGATAGCCCTTTTCGGCCGGGCTCGGATCTCCGCTCAGGCCAGCGGTGCGTTCGAGGTCACCCACACCAGGAGCGATCGACGCAAAGATCGGCTCGAGGCGTGAATAGGCTTTTTTCGGACCGCCAATCATCAGGCAGTAGCCGCGGTCGAGACCCCATACGCCTCCGCTGGTGCCGACGTCGAGATGATCAATCCCGCGCTGCCCGATTTCTTCGGCAAAATGGATGTTGTCGCGGTAATACGTATTGCCGCCGTCAATCACGGCGTCGCCGCTCTCGAGCTCGGCAGCCACTTCTTTCACCGTGTTCTCGGTGATCTTGCCGGCCGGCACCATCACCCAGACCGAGCGTGGAGCGGAAAGTTTCGAAGCAAGGTCGGCGAGGTCCGAGGCAGGAATCGCCCCTTCTTCACCCAATGCGGCCGTCACCTCCGGATTCACGTCGTAGACGACGCAGGTGTGACCGTCGCGCATCAACCTGCGGGCGATATTCGCGCCCATCCGACCTAGTCCAACTATTCCGAGTTCCATAGCCACATACTAGTTCAAGGTAGCCTGCCGGATATGAACTCGAAAACACGCGCCTCGGCGACGGATGCGCTGGTGATCTTCGGAATTACCGGTGACCTCGCCCGCAAGATGACATTCCGGGCCCTCTACAGGCTCGAATCCCGGGGGAAACTCGACTGCCCGATCATCGGCGTCGGCCGCAGGACCGATTGGGGCCACGAGACCATGCGGCAGAGAGCCCACGAATCGATCGAAGACGGCCTCGGAACCGTCGACGAAGAGGTTTTCGCCCGGCTTGCCGGCAGGATGCGCTTCGTAGCCGGGAACTTTGACGAATCCGCTACGTACGAGGCACTCGCAAAAGAGCTGGAAGGCTACGAAAAGCCGCTGTTTTACCTGGAGATACCGCCGATGCTTTTCGCGTCGGTAATTGAAGCCCTTAGCGCTGCGGGCCTTTCGAAAAACGCGAGGTTCGTGATCGAGAAACCCTTCGGTCATGACCTCGAATCGGCGCGGGCGCTGCAGGCTGAACTGACCCAGGTCCTGAGTGAGGACCAGATCCTGAGGATCGACCATTACCTCGGCAAAGAGCCGGTCATGGACATCACCTACCTGCGTTTCGCCAACACCCTGCTGGAGCCGGTCTGGAACAGGAACTACGTCGCTTATGTCCAGATGACGATGGCCGAAAGCTTCGGCGTCGAAGACCGCGGCAAGTTCTATGACCGGGTAGGGACGATCCGGGACGTAGTCCAGAACCACATGCTTCAGGTGCTCGGCCTGGTGGCGATGGAGCCGCCGAACGCCAATCAGGTTGACTCCGTGCGGGAGAAGAAGCTCGAACTTTTTCAAGCGATTCGTGCAGCCGACCCCGATCGCTGCGTTCGTGGGCAGTACGGCGGTTTCCGGGACATCCCCGATGTGGCGGACGACTCGAACACCGAAACGTACGCCGCACTTGAACTTTCGATCGACAACTGGCGCTGGGGCGGAGTTCCGTTCTACATCCGCGCCGGCAAGTACCTGCCCGTAAAGCACACCGAGGTCCGGGTCGTCTTCAAGCGGCCACCCCATGTCGCCGTCGGTTCGAAGGCGAAACCCGACCACAACGAACTGGTGATCAGGATCGATCCCG
>CALEMO010000291.1 GCA_937910825.1 uncultured Solirubrobacterales bacterium
CTGGGCCTGGGTGCGCGGCCGCTCGGCGGTCTCACGATGGAGCAGCCGGTCCACCTCGGGCTTGGTCAGCGGAACCGGGGTATCCCGGGGGCCTACGAATCCGGTCACGCCCGGGGTGTTCTTCACCAGCATCCAGGCGTTGTCGGTCATTTCCATCTGGACCAGGACATATCCGGGCATCGTGCGCTTTTCGACCTGAATCTTCTGGCCGTCCTTGATTTCGGAGATCTGTTCCGTCGGCACGATCACCTTGCGGACCCGGTGCCCCTGGCCCATGGTTTCGACCCGGTGTTCCAGATTGTGCTTGACCTTGTTCTCGTGTCCCGAGTAGGTATTTATGACGTACCAACGATACATGACTAAAAAGTTCTTTCCTTAGAGAATTCTCTGGACGAGCCAGTTGACTGCCAAGTCGGCTACTCCGAGATATATGGCGGCCACGAGACAAAAGACGAGCACGACCGCGGTCGCCTGGAGCAGAGTATCCCGGTCCGGCCACTGAACCCGCTTGAGCTCGGCGACGCAGGATGCGAGGAATGCGATCACGCCACCGCGCTGGCGCTCGGACTTGGCCTGCTTCTGCCGCTTGGCGAGCTGCTGCTCTTCGCGCTTCTTCTGTTCAGCCTTGGTTGCCTTCTCGGCTTGCTTCTGTCTGCGCTTCTCCTCTTTGGAGCTCAGCTTTTTCGGGGTATCCGGTGTTTCAAGGTCCTGCTCCCGCGCACCAGCGCCGATACCCGCTTCGATCGCTTCGATCTCTGCGACATCGCCTGACTTCGGTACCTGGGTGTCGTGCTGAGCCTGACTTTCAGTCTGCTCGCCTTTTGCCCGTGCCTCAGCCTCACGCGCGCGGCGCTCGGCCTTACGCTGTGCCCGGGACTTCGCCACTAGCGCGTTTCCTTGTGCGGCTGGTGCTTTTCACACCAGCGACAGTACTTGCGCATCTCGATCCGGTCCGGCGTATTGCGCTTGGACTTATTGGTTTGATAGTTGCGACGCTTGCATGATTCACAGGCAAGTGTCACCGCGATGCGGACATCTCCGCGTGCCATATTTCCTCACTATTCGGGCATTGCCCCTAACAAAATAAAAACCTCGGCCAAAAGGGCGAGGGCGACTCGGAAGAATAGCGGTTTCAGGCGCTGTGCGAGTGCTCGTCCGGCACGGCTGCTAGCGCGGCTGTGGCTCCGCGAAGAAGACTGGCGACTTACCGGATGACTTCGATCCAGTCGAGCCTTTGTCCGCAGAGTCTGCGGGCCAGTCCTGGGCGCAGCCTCACCAGTTCGATCTCGTCTTCAGGTGGCGCCAGGACGATCGGGCCGAGGCCGAAGGGGTAAGCGCCCGTTGCCGGCCGCAGTGTCCCACCTTTTTCGTAGGCCATGGTCGCGGTCTGAGATCCGCGGCTGAAGTCCGTCGTATCGAATTCGATGTACTGGGCGTTGTTATTCAGGCGGTTGCGAATCGAGCCGACGGCGATGCCACCGATCTCCAGGGTCACCTTGCCTCTGGCCGAGCCACCCAGATAGACCTCATAGGTGCCGTCTTCGGGAATGTTGATCGACGCAATCGCAGTGCCATCGGAGGTCGGAGTGACCGTGCCGTTGGCCGGATCAGGCACCCAGTCGTCGGGGAAGTCGGTGAATTCACCGACCGCGTTCGGTCGGCGCACCGCAGCCACCACCGTCCCGTCGGGCCCTGCCCGGCGGGCAACCGAGAGTACCTTTGCGCAGGGCGCGATCTCAGCCGGGTCGAACCGGTTGCCGAGCGGTACATGTGCAATCAGGCTGGCAGGGTCGAAATCATGCGGGAGCTGCCAGACCTCGTAGAAATTGCCACGCTCGATCAGTTCGTAAGCAGACGGCGGCCGGCTCTGCTCGGGGTTGCGGCGAAGGACCAGGGTGCGGTAGCTCAGCAGGCCCTCCAGGCCCGGGTCGAGCTCGAGTTCGTCGGTATCGGCCCAGGCGCCCTTTTCCGCCTCGGTCCCGTCCCGCCTGGGGATCTTCCGGCGCCTCAGTTCAGACGCACCTTCGGCGTCGGCCAGGCGCAGGAAGTGGCGTACGCCATAGGCCTGGTACTCGGTCATCAAAGTCGGACCGTCACCGGCGAAGTCCTGACCGATCTGCTCCAGCTCGGCAAGCTGCCCCCTCGGGGCAAGCCAGGTGTCGTCGTAGGCCATCTTGTTCGAAGCAAGCACTGCGACCGGTACGACCAACAGGACCAGGCCGGCAGCGACAAAAAGTGAATTCAGACGAGTGGACTTGGCTGCAGGCAGCCAGTCGCTGTGGCTCAACAGGGCCCCGATGCCGACCATGGCAACCACCAGGAAGGACGCGGCACCGGTCGCAAGGGCCTTGCCCTGGATCCAGGGTGAGCCGATCAACCAGACCAGCAGCGACCCGAGGCCGCAGCCGCCTGCGAAAAGCAGCAGCGCCCAGGCGCGGGAACGGATCGACGCCCAGATGCCAAAAAGCCAGGCTAGAAGCGTTGCGCCGACCAGCACGGCGGTCAGCAAGCCCGATTCCGGTTCGACCCTGAAGTCGCCGACCGGCCAGGGCCCAGCCGCCTGGGCGAGGCTCAGGACACGGATCAGATTGCCCATCTCCGTTGAATTCGTGAGCGGGCCCTGGTCGGGCGAGAAGAAGTCCCCGGCAGCGAACACCGTCGGCAGGCCGATCAGGGCGATGCCGGCCGCGAGCACGCCGGCCCGCGCGACGAAAGTGAGCACCAGCTCCTTCGGCAAGGCCACGGGTCCCCGGGCGATCCAGACGATGCGGGCGATCATCAGCAGACCCACGCCAAGGATTACAGCCGCAAGCCAGGGTGCACCACCGGCCCCCATCACACCGACCAGCGCGGCGCCGGCGAGCACCGGCGCCGGCGTCGTCCAGCGAATGCTGCGCCAGTTGCCGTCAGCGAGCAGCCAGATCGAGGTGGCGGCGAGCACCGCCACGATCAGGGCGGTCGCAATCTCCTTGATGCCACCCCAGAGCGCATAGCCGACCAGCAGAGCGGGCTGGGCCGCGATGAATACAGCCGCCGAGCGCATGCCGGCCCCGCGAATCACCGGCCGGGCGAGCTCGAAGAAAACCAGCGACATGAAGGCCGCCATCAAGGAGAGATAGGGCTGGAACAGCCAGGCCGAATCGCTGGCTGTCAACTCGTGGCCGATCCCCAGCGGGATAAAGGCACCGAGCGGATAACCCGCAGAAAGGTTGATCTGAACCGTCGCTTCGTAGCTCGATGGCGGGATCCCCGCCGTCGAATGGCCGTAAGCCAGAACGTGATCGGTGAAGGCCAGCCAGGTAGAGGTGTCGTCGAGCTTCACGTATCCGGCAAATGTGGCGTCACCGGAAAGGATCACCGGCGCCCCGAATACGAAAAAGACACCCGCCGCCGCGAGGATCGGCCACCATGACACCCTGCGCCCCCGCCATGGCAGCGTGCCGGAGAAAGCGGCACTTGCGAATCCGGCGACGGCGAGTGCCACGATCGCGGCGGTCGTGAAATGGGCCAGGTCACTGAAGCAGGTGATCAGGCCGCCGATCGCGATCATCGCGACCAGGCCCACCCCAGGCAGTAATGCCGGCGGCATGCGACGGCCCATGAATACCTCCACGAGCAGGGCAAGGCCGACGCAGAGCGCGACCAGGACCAGCGGGAAAATTAACCAGGCGAGGATCAGGGCACTGGCACGATATCGCCGCTGCGTACGACGTCCAGCGCTCCGCCTTTCTTCGGGTGGTAAACCTCGATCTGCAGATCGGGCTGGCTCGGGAAAGCGAGAATCACGCTGTAGGGGCGATCCGTGTCGTAGAAACCAACCGCCTTGCCGAATTTGACCTTCGTCAGCCTGGGCTGGTTGGTCAGGGCGCGGGTTGTCCGGAAGGCGCCCTTGAACGGGTAGGTGCCCACGTCAAGAAACGTCTGGGCGGCCGACCCCGCCGCCGCGCCGCCAGTCAGGTAACGCAGGTGAATATTGCCAGCGTCATCGTCGCTCATCTCGACTTCGCTTGCGGGACGCTCTCCGGCCCAGAAAACCTCGTGGCCGACCCGATCCGGCAGTGAATCGACCTCGCCTTCAGAGACGATCGCCGCGTCACTTGCGAAAGCAGCGGTCATCGCCGGACCGGTGTCATCGCGGCTGCAACCGGTGACGAACCAGACCGTCAGGCCGGCGATGAGAGCGATCGCAACCACGGCGGCTGCTCGTGAGCCGGCGCCGGGTTTTGGATCGCTGAGAGGTATCGGGTCGTTTCCACTCACAGCGGTTTGGACTCTAGACGCGCATTCTTTAGGGAACTTCAAGACAGCCTGCAAAAGCCCGGAAGCGGATTCGAACCGCTGACCCCTTCCTTACCATGGAAGTGCTCTA
>CALEMO010000292.1 GCA_937910825.1 uncultured Solirubrobacterales bacterium
GCCCTGTAGCAGCCGTCTTGACGCCAGCCCCGGTCGAAGACACCGAGCTGAATCCAGCCACCACCCCGCCGGTCGTAATGCTGTTGATCGACGAGATGCCGATCGCCATGATCGAAAAACGTCCCGGCGTAATCGACGCCGGACGCTTCCCGAATCTTGCCCGGCTCTCACGCCAGAGCACCTGGTACCAGAACGCAATCAGTCCATCTGACAGTACGGTAATCGCGGCACCGACCCTGCTGGCCGGCAAAGTGCCCATGAATAGCGACACCCCACCAGGATCGCCTGACTACCCCGACAACTTTTTTACGGTTCTCGACCGATCCGGCTATGACGTCTACGGGAACGAATGGATAACTGACCTCTGCCCCCACGACGTCTGTCCGCGCACCAGAGGCCTTGGCTCGCGCCTCACCCGCCTGCTGACCAACGGTTGGGAGTTCGGTCGACCAATCCCGCTGCCAAATGGGAGGGACCTTCGGGAAGCCGCACTCTTCCGGGACCGACACGACCCCCTGCCGGGCCAGGCGGAGCGGGTGGATGATTTTGTTGAGGCGATCGAGGTCGGGGAGAATTCCGCTCTGCTTCTTCACGTGATGCTGCCTCATGTGCCTTGGGTGTACTTGCCGGACGGTCGTATAATGAACGGCAACTCCGCGACCGCTGAACTTCTTGGCGAAGAGAACGACGTCAAGGGCCAGCTCCAAAGGATGATGCTTCAGGCGGAATTCCTCGACTCTCAGATCGGCCGGGTGATCCGGACAATGAAACAGGCGGGGATCTGGGAGCAAAGCCTTTTCATCGCGGTGGCAGATCACGGCGCCACGATGCAGGCCGGCCTGCCCCGGCGTCAGGCCACCCCGGAAAACGTTGGCTGGGTGCTGCCAGTGCCGCTCTTCATTAAATACCCCGGCCAGCCACGAGGAAAGACGGCCAAGCGGCCCGTTTCCAGCAGCAACCTGATGCCGACTTTCTACGAGGTGCTCGGCCTTCAGCCAGACGATGAATCCCTTGATCCAGCCACCAGGTCGCTCAACTCGGACCAGCCGCCGCTAACTGAAGTAGACGTGATTACGACTCTAGGCGAGCCTTTCAGCGTTCCCACTGCCGAGGTCGCACGCCAATTCCGGCGGGCCGTAACCCACGTGAATTCGCTCTTTCCTGCCACCTCAATCTACGTCGGGGGTGGCAAGGGCAACCTGCTCGGCGAACCCGTGGCTGGCCAGAAATCGCTGAAGAGGCTGGAGTTCACTTCAGACGAACCCGATCTCTACGACGACGTTGACCTGGCAGCACCAACGCTCCCCGTCTTCATCACCGGCGTCGTAAGCAGATCTGGTCTGACCACGGAGAGCTCCTTGGTGATCGCGGTCAACGACCAGGCCGCCGGAACGACGAAGCCGTGGGAGTCTGGTGGCACTTTCCGGATAACCGCAATCGCCGATCCGAACGCCTTCAGGAACGGTCTGAACGAGGTCGAAATCTACCGCGTCAGCCGCTGAAGCAAGGGCGGGTTTTCGGGTGGTAGCACCAGCGACGATCCTGCTTCGAGCAGGGCGCCCGCACGGAATCCCGGCTCGGACCATCCACAGGATCGGCACAACTGGGTGGGTGGTTGACCAGGTCAAGAATCCGCCTATATGATCGGCCTTCGCCCTTTAACCGCTACGACGAAGGTTATTCCCAATGCCAGACACGATCAGTTTCGCCCGCGGTGCCCCAAGTCCTGACCTGATTCCGCTTGAGGCGGTCCGTGCAGCTACAACCAAGGCACTCGAGGATGACTGGCAGAAGGCGCTCTCCTACGGGGTTGGCATCGGCCATCCCGGGCTTTGTGCCTGGATCGCCGAGCGGCACGGTCTGGCCGATGCCGGCCAGGTGATGGTGACCAACGGTTCGCTCGAAGCCGGCGCGATTCTTTTCCGGCATCTGCTGAAACCAGGTGATCGGGTAATCGTCGAGCAACCCTCCTATGACCGCACCCTGCTGCTGCTGGAGCAGCTCGGGGTCGAGTTCGTACCGATCCCACTTGAAGAAGACGGGATCGACGTCGAAGCGGTTGAAACGGCGCTCGAGGCCGGGCCGGTGAAGCTGGTCCACCTGATCCCGAACTTTCATAACCCCGCCGGCTGCACACTCTCGGAAGCCAAGCGGAGGCGTCTGGTTGACCTGGCCGCCGAACACGAATTCACGATCTTCGAAGACGACCCCTACCGCGAGCTTCCGTTCGGCGAAGACCCGCCGCCGACCATGCTTTCAATGGATGAAGCCGACCGGGTGATTCACGCCTCCTCCTTCTCGAAGACAGTCAGCCCCGGTGTGCGCGTGGGCTACCTGGCCGGGCCCGTGGGTCCGATCGCCGAACTCGCGAAGATCGCCAGCGAGAACTACATCTCTCCGAACATGCTCTCCGGCTCAGTGGTCCTCGAGCTGTGCCGGTCGGGAGCGCTCGACCGCAACATCGCCGAAGTGAAGGTGGCTCTGAAAGAACGCCGCGATGCCCTGATCGAAGCCCTGCAGAAGCACCTGCCTTCGGCTGAATTCGTCGTCCCGGGAGGCGGGTACTTCCTCTGGGCCGACCTCGGCGAGGGCCACGACACGGTTGACCTCGCAGCAAAGGCGAAACAGGCTGGAGCACCATTCATTCCCGGGACCGACTTCATGCTCGAAGGTGGCGAAAACAGCCTGCGGTTCTCTTTCGCTTCGGTGCCGCCCGGGCTGATAGACGAAGGGATCAGCCGAATTGCTTCAGCTGCCTGAAGACTTCTGGAACCGCCGACTACCTGACCTGCGTGAGTCACTGAGAGCCTGGTTCGAACTGACCGGTGCCTGGTCACTCGCAATCGCCTGGCCCGTATACCAGCGGCTCGAATCCGGAACTGAAGCGCTCACTTTCTATTCGATCCGGGGGATCGACCTCGCGATATTCATCGCCGTGGTCTCACTCGCGGTGCCGACGGTCCTGCTGCTGCTCGAGACCCTGCTCGCCCGCGCCGCTTCTTTCACTGCGTCAAGGTTCCTGCATGCCGGTCTGATCGGAATACTGCTCGGCCTGGTCGTATGGCAGGCTTTGCAGGGTCGGCCGGCTCTGGCTGCCCTGGCGCTGCTCGCAGTCTTCGCAGTGATCACTGTTTACTATCTGCGACTCGCGTTCGTCCGCACATTTGCCCTGCTGCTGGCGATCGCCACCCCGATCACCATCCTGCTCTTCGCTTTGTCTTATCCAGTCAGGTTCGAGGTCTTGCCCGGAGAGAAGTCCCAGGCGGCCCAGAAGACCGACTCCGTGACGCCGGTTGTGATGGTGGTCATGGACGAGCTCCCGCTGGCGCTGTTGCTGAACGAAAAAGGGGAAATCGACCGGAAGTTGTTGCCGAACCTTGCCCGCATCGCCGACGAGACCATCTGGTACCCGCGCGCCGCCGCGGCAGGTGACGAAACCCTGACTGCTCTGCCGTCGATCATGACCGGCGAAGATCCGGACTCCAGTGAGCAGAGGGATCCTCCCGGACTACCGAGCTATCCCGACAATCTCTGCACGATCACCGAGCGAGCCGGCTTCAACATCAACGCCGAAGAGGTGGTGACCGATTTCTGTTCACGCAAAGGGAACCTTCCCCTGAGGATCTCCGAGATGATCCGGCTCGGCGTCTTCCCCAAGGCCGCGCCATTCGAGTCTGCGGAAACCGAGGTTGACACCAGCTCCGATGGTGAAGAACTGAGTCCGGGGAGGTTGATCGAGGATGCCGCCCTCGGCCTGGCAAACCTCCATCCAGCTCCGCCCCCGGTCTGGGGGTCAGACCGAACCGAGCACATGCGGGAGTTCACCGCCAGCGTGGATCTGGATCCGAAGAGCTTCAACTTCCTGCACATCATCCTGCCCCACGCTCCTTTCCAGTTCACCGAGGACGGATATGGCTACGCGAGCTTCCTGCTGGACGACCGCGCCACCGGGAACGCCCTGGAGTTGCCCGAGAACGATGGCGAGACGAAGAAGAGCATGCAGCAGGCGCTGGCCCAGACCATTTACACGCTCAGCCTGGTCGAAGCGATCATCCAGAAGATGAGACAGGCCGGTGCCTGGGACGAGAGCCTGTTCGTGCTGACCGCCGACCACGGGGCCTCATTCAAGCTGGGGCACAGGCGCCGGACACTGGATACCGACAACGCCGGCTGGCTGATCCCCGTGCCGCTGTTCATCAAATACCCAGGTCAGAGCAAAGGCAGCATCGACCGCCGAATCGTGGCAAGCAACGACATCGCCCCGACGGTCTTCGACGCACTGGGCCTCGAGCCGGGGCCCAATGCAACCGGCTCCAGTCTGCTCGGTAAACCCTCTGCCGAGCAACCGAGCGAGCTCAGCCTCACTTCACAGGAGACTGGCGAGCTAACGATCTCTACCGAGGAGATTTCACGACAGGAGAAAGAGGCGCTGCAGCTTCGAAACGAAGCCTTCGGCTCCGGCTCCCTCTACGCGATCGGCGGTGAAGAACAGCTTCTGGGCGGGCAGGCAGGTCGCTCGGACCTGGAGCCGCTCGATGCAACCCTTCAGACCGGCGGCCCGGTGATCGAGGCTGACCCTGACGGCTTCTTCATTCCGGCGTACGTCCAGGCTCTGCTGCCAGAGATAGATTCAGATCCGGGCGTAATCGCCGTCGCGGTCAACGGGAAGTTCGCAGCGACAACCCGCGCCTGGCAGCGCGATGGCGTCTGGATGACCGGGACGAACCTGCCGATCGACGCCTTCCGCAAGGGGTCGAACCGGATCGAATTGTTCAGCGCTCCGGGACCTGGCTGACTCGACTGCAGGAAGTGGGCCCGGTCTGTTCCTACCGGCCGTAGCGGTCGGGGGAAATGACAAGCTGGTCGGGCAGGGCGGCCCTTGGGGGTGGCGCCGGATCTGCCTTGACGGTCACCGTCTCGGCGACGGTCCTGGTGACTTCATGATCGCCGTCGTCGGCGGTGACCACTATCGCATCGCTCTCGCTCGACGACACGGTCCCCTTGAGGCCGGGCTCGAGCCCGATGTCCATGAGGTAGTGGAGCAGGCTCTCGGCTTCATTCTCGAAACGCAGGATCGTGACTTCAGCTCCCACGTCGACGTCGGCCAGAGGAGCGCCAGGTTCACGAATTCCATCGATCGGATGTCCGTGCGGGCAAGTGTTTGCGTCGCCGATCGCGGCGCGCATGCGCTCTTCCAGCACCGGGGACATCGCGTGCTCCATGCGCTCGGCCTCTTCGTGGACTTCGTCCCATGGAATTTTCAGGACGTCCGTCAGGAAGCGCTCGATCATCCGGTGGCGCCGGGTTATCTGCTCGGCCTCGACCCGGCCTTCATCGGTCAGGTGGAGGATCTTGTCGGCGCTCCGGGTCACGTAGCCGTCACGTTCGAGACGTTTGATCATCTCGTGAACCGTCGGTGGTGAAAGCTGCATCGCCCGCGCGATATTGGCACCGGTGATCGGCAGCCCGGCCTCCATCAGCCAGAAGATCGTCTGGAGGTATTCCTCTTCAGCGACGGTTGCGTTTTCGTGTGACAAAGGGGTCTCCGGTCCGGTTCGTGGCTATCCCCGGAGATACTAGTTCACGAGCGAACTGATGACGGCTTCGTAGAAGCCGTCCCCCGCCCGGCCTTCGGTGACCGAGATATTGTCGAAGCTGGCCATCGCCCGCCTGACTTCCGAGTCACGTTCCGGACCGTTGGCTACGACGAAGAATTGTCCGACCGAAGCCGCTACCTCGATGTCTTCGACCGAATCCCCTACCGCGATCGTCTCGTCCAGCGCGTAGCCCCTGGCGAGAGCGTGGGCGGCGACCGCTCCTGCCTTGGAGACCCCCCGCGGCACCAGGTGGTAGCAGTGAGTCACTTCAATGCCTGGCATGGGCCGACCGATCGCGCCGTTGTCGAGCAATCTCAGGTCGGAGTGGCCGGCTTCGCCCAGCAGGCGGTTTGCTTCTTCGGTCGACACTTCCCCGCGAAAGAGGTGGGACATGTCCCGATCCTTATGCCAGGGCTCGTGGAATTCGAGCTTGCAGGGAAACGCCTCAAAGAGCATCTCGGGCACGCCTCGCTCACTCATCTGTTCAACCACCGTCAAATCAGGGTGGAGTTCGAAGTCGCCGGTCATCATGGTCAGCTCCCGGTCGATGCTGAAAGCCGAGCCGGCCTCGAAGATGAACGAAGTCTGGCCAATTATCCGGGCGTCTTCATGAACCTGTACCTGCCGGCGACCAGACATGATCACCACTTCCACTTCGGCCCTCGAGCAGGCCTCGAGTGCCCTTGCCTGCATCATCGAGAAGTTGCCGTCGTGGTCAGTGAACAGTGAGGCCCCGTGGCCCAGCAGGGTGCCGTCCAGATCCGTGTAGACGCATCGCAGGCTCAACTGGACCGGCCATCTCTCGGTTCTAGTGGTCTGACCGATTCGAATGGCGGCCTGACCACGAGGTCACGATCAACGCCAACCGCCGAGCTGATCTCACCAACGTCAGCGCGGCCGAGCCCGTCAAGGGTCGACGACAAGGCCTCGATCACTTCGCCGGCCATGCCGCCGAGGTCGGCCAGTGACTGGTGTGCGTTTCTCTTGGTGCCGAGACCGACCTGCGCCATGCCTTCGAGCCCCACCCTGTCCCAGACTTCGACCAGCATCGCTATTTCGACGCCGTAGCCAGTGTAAAACGGAATCTGGTCGAGCAGGCTGCGCTCGGCAGCGACTTCGCCGGCCAGCGGCTGGTCGAACTGCACCAGCTCGGGAACCAGCCTGTCAAGCAGCGGGCGGGCGGTGAGCTCGGTGACCCTTCCGCCTCCGGCCGGTTGCTCGGAAGTCTGCTGTCTGAACGGGCGGCGGTACGAGCCCTTGACGAAGCGGGTGGCCACATCAGCACAGAGCGCTCCGAGCAGTCCGGTCACGTAATGCCGCCCGAAGTCGGCGATGTCACCGTCGATGAAAACCACAATTTCCCCATTCACCGCTTCCAGCGAACGCCACATCGCGTCACCTTTGCCGCGGACGTCGCCAGTCCCGGCCATCAGCTCATTCTCGGAGACGACCTCGGCGCCGGCATCGCGGGCGGTGACCGCCGTGCCGTCGGGAGAATCGGCATCGACGACCAGGATCTGTTCGATCAGGCCTCCCTCGGCCAGGATCAGCAGCTCGGCGACAGTCGCCGCAATCGTCCCGGCGGTATTCCTGGTCGGCACCACGACAGATACGGGACCGGGCAGTCTCGAGGTGAGCTCGGTCGCGACAAAGTCACTGTGGTCGTAGGTGTTTAGCATCGTTGGCGTGACCGATTCAGTTTCAGTTCTGAAGATCGCCTCCGGTGAGATTAACGTAGAGCGGCCATTGGTGGTCGGGGTGGTGAACGCCACCCCCGATTCATTCTCGGATCGTGGCGACCGGTCGACCGAAGGATCAATCCGCCAGGTCGATTCGCATCTGCGATCCGGGGCAGCGATCATCGAGGTCGGTGGCGAGTCAAACGTGACCAACCGCCCCGCCGTCACCGCCGATATCGAGATCTCAAGGGTTCTGCCGGTAGTTGAATCAGCGGTCTCCGCCGGGGCAACGGTCTCGATCGATACCTACAAGCCTGAAGTCGCCGAAGCCGCACTTTCTGCCGGCGCAGCGATCGTCAATGACATCAGCGGCAGTGACAGTGAGGCGATGCTTTCCGTCTGCGCGAAGCACGGTGCCGGCATGGTGGTGATGCACACCGAGGTCCGTCCCAAGACCCAGAAGTGGGATGAAAACCTCTACCCGCAAGGGGTGAGCACCCGGCTGATTGACTTTTTCGAGACGCGACTGGCGGAGCTTTCGGCCGCCGGAATCGAGCGGGACCAGGTCGTGCTCGACCCCGGGCCCGATTTCGCCAAGACCCCGGCCCAGACCGTCGATGCCCTTCAAGGTTTGCCGCAACTGAAGGAACTTGGCTGCCTGGTAATGCTCGCCGTTTCGCGCAAGGACTTCATCGGTGCGATCACCGGCAGGGCACCGGGAGAGCGCGCCGGTGGGACTTTCGCCGCTCTTGCTTTCGGACTTCAATCTGGCGCGAAGCTTCTGCGGGTGCATGACGTCGCCGGCGCCGTGGACTTCCTCAAGGTCTGGCAGGCACTCCAGGGTGAAGACGCAGTGGACCCCGGTCTGCGCATCGCCGAGGAGGTCCGCCGCGAGCCGCCTTCCGGGCCGCAAGTTGTCTGAATCCCTGCTCGCGTCCCCCTGGGCGATCGCGATTGACCCCGCCCGCCGCGACGGCAGGATCGTCAGTACGAGGAATGAGCCACCGGTTGCCGCCCGGCCGGCGGCGATGCCAAAGGATCTCGAATCGGCGCTGTTGAGCGCTCTTTCGCGGAGTGGCACCGGCCGGCTCTACGAGCACCAGGCCGAGTTCTTCGAGGCCAGCCATGACGGCAATGTGATGATCACCACCGGTACCGCTTCCGGCAAGTCGCTCGCTTTCAACCTGCCGGTGCTCGATTCGATCAGCCGCGACGCCAAAACCAGGGCGCTCTACCTCTACCCGACGAAAGCCCTTGCCCAGGACCAGGCGAGGGCGCTGGCAACGCTCTGCGCCCCCAACCTGAAACCGGCGATCTACGACGGTGATACGCCAAAGGACGAGCGGCCGGCCGTGCGGCGCCAGAGCAACCTCGTGCTCAGCAATCCGGACATGCTCCATGTCGGGATCCTGCCCCACCACCGCAAATGGGGCGACTTCCTGAGCAACCTCGAGTGGGTGGTGATCGACGAAGCTCATACCTATCGCGGTGTCTTCGGTTCAAACGTGGCCAACGTGATCCGCAGGCTGCGCCGGCTGTGCCGGGCCTACGGCAGCGAGCCACGCTTCCTGCTGGCTTCGGCGACCATTGCAAATCCGATGGAGCTGGCCATGCGACTGGTCGGCGAAGACTTCAGGCTGATCGAAAAGGACGGCGCGCCACGGGCGAAGCGGGAGATCTCCATCTGGAACCCGCCGCTGACCAATCCGGCGATCGGCGCCAGGCGCTCGGTGCTGGCCGAGGCAGCTGAGGTCCTGGCTGATCTGGTCA
>CALEMO010000293.1 GCA_937910825.1 uncultured Solirubrobacterales bacterium
GCCAGAATGACGCCGAGGATCACGAAAGGCAGCAGGACCACGAAAACCTGGTCCGGGTTGTTCCACCAGGACGATATGCCCGGCAGGACTCCGGAGATGATCGAGGCGAAGATCAGCAGCGAGATGCCGTTGCCGACGCCGCGCTGGGTGATCAGCTCGCCCATCCACATAAGCAGGGTCGTACCGGCAGTCAGGCAGATGACGATCAGGAAGACGTTTGCGGGGTTCAGCTGACCGACCACGCTGGCCGAGCCGGCCGGGGTCAGGGAGTTGAAGAGGAAGACGTAGGCGAAGGACTGCATCGCGGCCAGGGCAACCGTGAGGTAACGGGTGTACTGGGTGATCTTCTGCTGCCCGACTTCTCCTTCTTTCTGGAGGCGCTCCAGGGAAGGCACGACGACGGTCATCAGCTGGAGGATGATCGATGCCGTGATGTAAGGCATGATCCCCAGCGCGAAGAGCGAAAGCCGCGAGAGGCTGCCGCCGGAAAACAGGTTGAGGAAGCCGAGGATGTCGGATCCGGTCAGCTGGTCCTCGAGCGCCTTGACCGCGTCGATATCCACCCCGGGTGCGGGGATGTAGGCGCCGAGACGGTAAAGCGCCAGAATTCCCGCGACAAACAGCAGCTTCCTGCGGATATCCGGGACGGAGAATGCCTTCGCGACAGTTGCGAGCATTAGGCTTCGATCAGCTCACAGCTTCCGCCGGCGGCTTCGATCTGCTTCTTCGCTGAAGCGCTGAACCCGTGAGCATGCACGTTCAGGCTCTTCGAGATCTCGCCTTTGGCGAGGATCTTTACGGGATCGGAACCTTTGGCCAGACCAACCTGCTTGAGCGTTTCCGGGGTGACGTCGGAGCCCGCCTGAAAGCGCTCTTCGAGATCAGCCAGATTGACCGGCTGAGTGCTGGTCCTGAAGTTTTCGAAAGGCATCGACTTCTTCATGTGCGGGCCACGCAACTTGCGCATCCGCATCTGAATCGGGTTCTGCCCGCCTTCGTGCGCGACGTTCTTGCGATTGCCTGAGCGCTGGCCCTGTCCGCCGTGTCCACGACCGGATGTTTTGCCTGTACCGGAACCCTGGCCACGACCGATGCGCTTGCGCGGACGGCGTGAACCCGGCTTCGGGCTGATGTTGTGCAGACCGATCTCTTCTTCGCGGCTTTCCTGTTTCTCAGCCATCAGACCTCCTCGACTTCGACCAGATGAGTCACGACCTTGAGCTGGCCCTGGAGCTGAGGAGAATCCTCGCGCTCGACCTTCCTGCCGATCTTGCCCAGTCCGAGCGCCTCAAGGGTGCCCTTCTGGCTCGGATTGTTATGAATATTCGAACGGGTCTGGGTGATCGTCAGCCTGGCCATCAGGAAGTGCCTTCCTTACTTTCGGCCTTCTCGGCGTCTTCGACCGCCTCTTCTGCGACCTGAGTCTCTTCGGCTGCTTCCACCGTTCCGGCATCGAGCTGCTCCTCGGCGGCCACTTCGGCCTCGACTTCGGAGGACGCGACGGTCGACGGATCGGCCACTACTGCGCCTTCCCCTTCGGCGACGTCGGCTTCAGCTTTCGCTTCCAGACCGGCGATGTCAGCCGGAGTTGCGTCCGCGGTGGTATCGGCGGTGGTATCGGCAGCGGCGTCGGCGGCCACTTCGACCGCAGCGCTGCTTTCGGCGTCTTCGGCTCCACCTTCGTCGGCGGGCTTCTCTTTCGGCTCCAGTCCCAGGACCTCGGAAATGGTCAGGCCACGGAGTTCAGCGACTTCTTCCGGCCGGCGCAGACGGACGATGCCGTCCATGGTCGCCTTGACCAGGTTGATCGGGTTCTGGGTGCCGATGCTCTTGGTCAGGACGTCTTTCACCCCGCCAAGTTCGAGCACGGCACGCACACCACCACCGGCGATTACGCCGGTACCGGCGCTGGCCGGGCGCAGGACAACATGTCCCGCGCCGAAGCGCCCGATGATCTTGTGAGTGATCGTATCGTTGTACTTCGGTACACGAACAAGGTTTTTGCGGGCGTTCTCAACGGCCTTCTGGATGGCCAGCGGAACTTCCCGGGCCTTTCCGTAACCGATGCCAACTACCGACTCTTCGTCGCCGACGGCAACGAGTGCTGTAAACGAAAACCGTCGACCACCCTTGACCACTTTGGCCACACGGTTGATTTCGATCACACGTTCTTGGAGGTCAAGCCCCTTGGGGCTGACCATCTCGATGCGGGCTGTATCCATTCCCTTCATATCAGCTGTTCACCGTAGCGAAGTTCCCTTGATGCCTGAGCATCAGAACTCCAGCCCACCCTCTCTCGCGCCCTCGGCGAGTGCTTTGACCCTGCCGTGGTAGCGGTAACCGCTTCGGTCGAAGACACATGTCTCGACACCTGCCTTCTTTGCGCGTTCAGCAAGCAATTCGCCTGCTTTCTTCGCCTGTTCAGTTCTGTCGAGCTTCCTGAGCTCTGCTTCGGTCCAGTTCGCGGCGGCCAGGGTCTTACCCTCGACGTCGTCGATGAGCTGGGCGAAAATGCCGCGGTTCGAACGATAGACCGACAGCCGGGGCCGCTCGGCGGTCCCGCTGACCTTGGCTCGCACCCGGTGGCGCCGACGCTGAAGCCGCTGACGATTCGTGGTGACGGTCATACTCGCTTACCAACCTTCCTGGCGACATGCTCGTCGCGGTAACGCACACCCTTGCCCTTGTAGGGCTCCGGCGGACGGCTCTCGCGGATGTTTGCCGCGACCTGGCCGACTTTCTGCTTGTCGATCCCGCGCACGACCACTTCGGTCGGCTGGGGAACTTCAAATTCGATGCCCTCGGTCGCTTCGATCGTCACCGGGTGTGAATAACCCAGCGCCAGCTCGAGGCCCTTGCCCTTGGCGACCGCGCGGTAACCGACGCCCTGAATGTCAAGACGCTTCTCAAAACCGTTGGTCACGCCTTCGATCTGGTTGGCGATCAGACTCCGGGTCAGACCGTGCAGGGCCCGGTGCGGGCCGCGATCGCTGGGGCGCTCGACCTTGACTTCGCCATCGCCTGATTTGACCGTCATCTCGTTCGAGATCGGCTGTACGAGCTCGCCCTTCGGACCCTTGACGGTGATCTGGCCTGGCTTGATGTCGATCTCGACATTCTCCGGGACCGGAATTGGTTTTTTACCGATTCGACTCATGGTTCTCTCTCACCAGACGTAGGCGACGACTTCTCCGCCGACGCCTTCTTTCTTGGCTTCGTGGCCGGTCATCACGCCATGGGAGGTCGAGATGATCGCGGTGCCTGTTCCGCCGTAAACCCTGGGGACACCGGCATGGCGCACATAACGCCGACGGCCCGGGCGGGAGACCCGCTCGATGCCGCTGATCACCGGCTGGTGATCCTTCGTGTATTTCAGGCGCAGCTTGATTTTTTCGCCCACCTCGGCGGACTCCTTTTCGAAGCCGGCGATGTAGCCCTGCTCGGTCAGGATGCGCGAGACCTCGAGCTTCAGCTTCGAGCTCGGCATCTCTACGGTGGCCAGGCCGGAGCTCAGTCCGTTGCGGACGCGGGTCAGGTAATCGGCAATTGGGTCAGTAAGCATTGCTCTACCAGCTCGACTTGGTCATACCGGGGATGTAGCCCTCGTGTGCCGCTTCGCGCAGGCAAATCCGGCAGATGCCGAACTTGCGGTAATAAGCGCGGGGGCGGCCGCAACGGCGGCACCGGTTGTATTCGCGGGTCTTGAACTTCGCTGTGCGCTGCTGGCGCACTTTCTGGGATGTCTTGGCCATCTGGGCCTAGCCCTCCTGCTCTTCGTCGTTGGCTGCTTCGGCGCCTTCTGCTACCGGGCGGCCTTCCTTGGAGAAAGGCATACCCAGGGCCAGCAGAAGCTCGAAGGCCTCGGCGTCCGTCGGGGCAGTGGTCGTCATCGTGATGTCAAGTCCGTAATTTGCGTCGACCGTGTCGTAGTCGATCTCCGGGAAAATCAGCTGTTCCCTGACACCCATGGAGTAATTGCCACGGCCGTCAAAGGAAGTGGCCTTGAGGCCACGGAAGTCACGGATTCGCGGGATGGCGATCGAAACCAGGCGGTCGAGGAACTCCCACATTCGGGCGCCGCGCAGGGTCACCGAGGCACCGACCTGCATGCCTTCTCGGACCTTGAACTGAGCGACCGACTTCTTCGCCATGCGCGGGTTCGGGTGCTGGCCGGCGATGATCGCCAGCTCGCCCGTCGCCTTTTCGCGCTGCTTGGTATCCATTTGGGAACCGAGGCCCATGTTCAGGGTGATCTTCTGAAGCCTGGGAGCACGCATCGGCGAGGAGTAGCCGAACTGCTTCATCAGCTTGGGCAATACCTCACTGTTGTAGGTATCGCGCAGGCGCGGCGGCGGTATGGCTTGTTCAGTTGTGGTCGTAGCAGCTTCCATAAATTTCCTAGATTGCCTCGCCGGTGCGCTTTGAAATCCGCTGGCGCTTTCCGTCGTCGCTCATACGTATGCCGACCCGGGTCGGCTTGTTGTCTGAAGGGTCGACCAGCATCACATTGGAGATGTGGATCGGACCTTCCTTCTCGATGATCCCGCCTTCCACGCCGGGCCCCTGGCCGCTCGGTGACGGCTGGGCGCGCTGGTGGCGCTTGACCATGTTGAGGCCGTCAACGTACACTTTTTCCTTCTTCGGATCGGTGCGGCTGACTTTGCCCTGCTTGCCGGCGTCTTTGCCGGCGATAATTTCGACGGTGTCATCAGTTCGAATCTTCATGTTCAAAGCACCTCCGGCGCGAGCGAGATGATCTTCATGAAGTCACGGTCGCGCAGCTCACGGGCTACCGGACCGAAGATCCGGGTTCCCCTGGGGTTGTTCGCGTCATCGATCAGAACGGCGGCATTCTCGTCGAACTGGATGTAGGTGCCGTCAGAACGGCCCAGTTCTTTCTTGGTCCGCACGATCACTGCCTTGACGACTTCACCCTTGCGCACGTTGCCCTGAGGGCTGGCCTGCTTGACGGTCGCGGTAATCACGTCGCCGATCGAGCCGTAGTTCCGGTGTGAACCGCCCTTGACCCGGATGCAGAGGAGTTCTCTCGCACCTGAGTTGTCGGCCACCCGCAGTCTTGATTCCTGCTGAATCATCGTCTACCTGGCCTTCTCGATGATCTCGACGAGGTTCCAGTGCTTGGTCTTGGAGAGCTTGCGTGTCTCGATTACACGGACGAGGTCACCTTCGGAGGCTTCGTTCTGCTCATCGTGGACGTGGATCTTGTGCCGCTGGCGCACGATCTTCTCGTAAACCGGATGGCGTCGCGCGGAGTCGATCTGGACAACGATCGTCTTGTCCGACTTGTCGGAAGTCACGAGGCCCTGGCGCTGCTTGGGCTTGCCGGTACGGGTCTTTTCTGCGACCGCGCTGCCGATGCCTGAGCCCTCAGGCGCATCCTTTTTTTCTTCGGCCCGACGCCTGCGGCGCTGACTGGCCTTCTGCTTGCGCTCGGCGATACGCCGGGTATCGCGTTCTTCGCCAGTCAGGGTTGGCCCGGCTTCGCCGGACTCGCGTGACTTGAGAATGCGACGGCGCTCTTTCCAGGGAAGCGCGTCCAGCGGGTCGGGCTCGGAAGGTTCGGGCGCAGCTTCAGCCGGAGCTTCCTCGACAGCGTCATCCGCAACGGGCTCCTCGGCCGGGGTTTCTTCCTCGACGGGTGCCTCTTCAACCGGCGCTTCTTCGGCTGCTGGAGTTTCTTTCGTAGCTTCAGCCGCGGCAGTTTCCTCCACCGGAGTGGCCTCAGTCTCTTCTTTTTTCTGTTCTTCTTCTGACATCAGATTTCTTTGCCTACTTAGTTGGAGACCTGTTCGCGCTCAAGGTCGATGTTTCGCTGCCGGGCGATGGTGAGGAGACGGGCCACGTCCTTGCGGGCGTGGTTCAGATTGGCCGAATTCTCAAGCTCGCCCGTCGCGTGGCGCAGGCGCAGGTTGAAAGCATCCTGCCTCGCTTCTTTGAGTGCCTCGACCAGCTCGATGTCCTGCATGCTGTGAATCTCGGAGGACTTCACTCGCCGGCTCCTTCCCGCTGTACGAATTTGGTCCGCAGGGGAAGCTTGTGGCCGGCAACGCGCATCGCCTCGCGGGCGAGCTCTTCGTCGACGCCGGAAAGTTCAAACATGACCCGGCCGGGCTTGACCACGGCGACCCATGCTTCCGGGTTGCCCTTGCCCGAACCCATGCGGGTTTCGGCCGGCTTCTTGGTGATCGGCTTGTCCGGATAGATGTTGATCCAGACCTTGCCGCCACGCTTGATCTTTCGGGTCATTGCGACTCGGGCTGCTTCGATCTGCCGGTTGGTCACCCAGCCGCGATCAAGCGACTTGAGGCCGTACTCGCCGAATGTCACCTGGGTTCCGCCCTTGGAGTTGCCCTTTCGGCGACCCCTCATTACTTTGCGGTGCTTGACCCGCTTGGGCATCAGCATTTAGCGTCGACCTCCCGGACCGCGATTGTCACCACCGCGGCCGCGGCCACGGTTGTCCTGCTGCGGTTCGGGCTCAGTCAAACGAGCCGATTCGAAGCCTTCGGGCATGACTTCGCCCTTGTTGATCCAGCACTTGACGCCGATGCGACCGGTACCGGTCCGCGCTTCGACAAAGCCGTAATCGATGTCGGCGCGCAGGGTGTGGAGCGGCACGCGACCATCGGAGTAGCCCTCGGTGCGGGCCATCTCGGCTCCACCCAGGCGACCGGAAATCTGGACCTTGACGCCCTTGGCGCCGGAGCGCATGGCGGAGGTGAGCGCTCGCTTCATCGCGCGGCGGAAAGCAACGCGGTTCTGGAGCTGCTCGGCGATCGACTGGGCGACCAGCTTGGCGTCCAGTTCGGGGCGCTTGACCTCGCGGATGTTGACCTTGACCGGCTGGCCGGTGATCTTGTGGAGATCCTTGCGCAGCGCGTCGACTTCGGAACCGGACTTGCCGATAACGATGCCCGGACGGGCCGTATGGATGTCCACGGCGACTTCACCACGACGCTGGATCGTGATGTCGGACAGGCCTGCGTGGGCCAGCTTGGTCTCGATGTGGTCGCGGATCGCCAGGTCCTGCATGAGCAGGTCGGCAAAATCTTTTTCAGCGAACCAATTCGACTTCCAATCATGGATGTAGCCGACTCGGAAGCCTTCGGGATGGATCTTCTGTCCCATAGCTCTTTCTAGTCCTCGTCTTCCGG
>CALEMO010000294.1 GCA_937910825.1 uncultured Solirubrobacterales bacterium
CGGCGGGTGACACCGCAAAGATCCAGTGCCGGATCGACTCCGAGCCCTTTGCCGAATGCGCAACACCTAAGACTTTCTCCGGTCTTTCTGACGGACCCCACACCG
Organism: uncultured Solirubrobacterales bacterium; assembly: GCA_937910825.1. Taxonomy (GTDB): domain Bacteria; phylum Actinomycetota; class Thermoleophilia; order Solirubrobacterales; family 70-9; genus 67-14. The sequence continues at coordinate 106 of CALEMO010000294.1, forward strand.
CGGAGTTCAGGGCCGAAGACGCAGTTGGAAACCAGGACCCGACCCCGGCCTCCCGCACTTTCACGGTCGACACGACCCCGCCTGACACACAGATCGGCAAGGTCAAGGTGAATGGTCGCACCAAGGTGAAAATGGGCAAGAAAGCAACCTACAAGGTCAACATCTCAAACTCCGGAAACACCGAGGCCACCGGTGTCAAGCTCAAGGCCAGAGGCAATGGCGTCAGTTTCAATACGTCGGTCGGAGAGATAGCCGCGGCAAAGACCAGGACGGTCAAGATCAAGCTCAAGCCGAAGAAGCCGGGCAAGATCAAGGTCTCCTTCAAGGTGACCTCGAAGAACGCCGGCAGCAAGGCCGTCAAAAAGACGATCACCGTCAAGAAGTAGGTCGAGCTTCCGCCTGGTTTCAGGGTGTCAAAACCCCGAGTTCAAGCGGCCGCCCGCTCCAGTATCCGGGCGTCCTTTGAGAAATGAAGCGGATCCCCGCTATGTCCCTCGGAATTCGCGGTCGTTCCAGCGAGTAGCCCTGGCGCACGTCAACACGTTTGGCAGTAGATCCGGGCAAGATGCTCGCTATGCGATCGTCGGCAGCCCTGCGCTTCATTCCTCCGGTGGCGCTGATGGCACTGATCTATTTGCTGTCCGCGCAGCCTGACCTGTCCACCGGACTCGGTTTCTGGGATCTCGTGCTGAGGAAGCTGGCTCACGCAGGCGTCTTCGCAGCCCTCACCCTGCTCTGGTTGCGCGCCCTTCGCCCACTGACCGCCAGAGCTCTGCTCGCCGCTGTGACGGTCTCGATCCTCTATGCGATTACGGACGAGTACCACCAGACGCTTGTGTCCGGAAGGCACGGCACTCCTGTTGACGTCGGAATCGACGCGATCGGTATCGGGGCTGCGGTGTTTCTCGTCCGGTCGGGTCGTTTCAAGTGGGCTTCGGCCGGATCGTAGAGGCCACCCGCGGACAAATGTGCGATTCGGCAGCGGGCGCCCTCGGTCTGCATTGCTGACCACGAATCTACGAAACCGAAGGTCACTGGTTCGAATCCAGTCGGGCGCACTCTTCAAAGGCGGTGGATCCCGCTCAACGGTGGGAAGTCCTGCGGCGCCGGCGAAATCTGCCTGATTCGGCCTAAACCGCCGTTCCTGTCCTCAAGCCGAATAGGACTATCGCTCAAACAAGCCCACGGGTCTATTGAGATACGAAACACCCGCCAGATCGGCACCAGGCGTTCCCCACCCGAAAAGTCTCAGGGCCCGATCGGGCCCCGCCATGTCCTTCGGGACGACACCAGGGCCCCTCTCGCCAGGGGGGTCTTTGTGGTTACGGGGGCTGTTGCCGGTGGAGCGGGCTTCCGCCTTGACGCGAACGTCGGAGCTCTTGATGCTCTTCGAGAAGAACTCCCAGGGGTGGGGCCCCCTGCGGGCAAGGAGGAGAACTCTCAGTATTGTTGGTGGGTGATGAGCGAGCCCGCAGAGAAGCCCCTGATTCTTCTCACGGGCGCGACGGGCTACGTCGGCGGCCGCCTGCTGGAAGCGTTGCAGCAATCGGAGCACCGTGTTCGGTGCCTGGCACGCCGACCCGAGTACCTCGAGAACCGCGTTGGCGAAAGCACTTCCGTCGTCAGGGGAGATGTCCTGGATCCCGCGACCCTTCCGACGGCGCTGGAGGGAGTCGACACGGCCTTCTACCTCGTGCATTCGATCGGGGCAACCCGCGATTTCGAAAGCCGTGATCGCCAGGCCGCGCTGAACTTCGCGGCTGCCGCGCAGCGTGCCGGCGTGCGCCGGATCATCTACCTCGGCGGCCTGGACGAGGCCGGCGAGGGGCGCTCGAATCATCTGCATAGCCGCCAGAAGACCGGGGCCCTGCTTCGCAGCACCGGCGTGCCCGTGATCGAGTTCCGGGCCTCGATCATCCTCGGCTCGGGCAGCCTCTCCTTCGAGATGATTCGGACGCTCGTCGAACGCCTCCCCGTGATGATCTGCCCGCGCTGGGTGGAGGTGCTCGCGCAGCCGATCTATATCGCGGACGTGATCTCCTATCTGACCGAGAGCCTCGAGCTTCCAGACCAAGGGAGCAGGGTGTTCGAGATCGGTGGGGCGGACACGGTCTCCTTCCTCGAGATCATGCGCGAGTACGCGCGGCAGCGGGGCCTGCGTCGGTTTGTGCTCCCCGTCCCGGTTCTGACACCCAACCTCTCAAGCCTCTGGCTCGGGCTGACGACCCCCGTCTACGCCCGCGTCGGTCGCAAACTGATCGCTTCCATCGCGAATGCGACGATCGTTCGGGTCGATGAGGCTGAACGTACCTTCGACGTCCAGCCCGTTTCGATGCGGGAAGCGATCCGGCGGTCGATCGAGAACGAGGACCGCGGGTCGACGCCGACGCGGTGGTTCGATGCTGTCTCGTCGGCGGGACCGGCGCGAAGCTGGGGCGGGACCAAGTTCGGTCGGAGGCTCGTCGATGCCCGGCGCGGGCACGTAGCGGTGGGGCCGGACCTCGCGTTCGCCCCGATCAGGCGGATCGGGGGCACGCCGGGGTGGTACTACGCCAACTGGCTCTGGGGTATCCGCGGGTTTATCGACCTCATGCTCGGGGGGGTCGGCGTCCGGCGGGGGCGCAGCGACCCCGAGGAGCTGGCCGTCGGAGCGGTGATCGGCTTCTGGCGCGTTGAGGAGTACGAGCCCGGCCGGCGACTCCGGCTCGCCGCAGAGATGAAGGTGCCGGGGCGGGCCTGGCTCGAGTTCGAGGTGGAGCCCGACGGCGAGGGAGGCACCATGATCAACCAGACCGCGATCTACGATCCGGTGGGTCTTCTGGGCCTGGCCTACTGGTACGGGATCTATCCGCTCCACGTTCGCGTCTTCCGCGGCATGCTCGCCGGAATCGTCGAGGCCGTCGGTGTGGCTGCGACACAGCAACGGCGCGTAGATGAAAACGCGCAACAGGGAGTCAATGGCCGGGACGCAGAGGCCTCCGGTGGAGTGGCTGAGGCGGAAGCGAGCTGATTGCCGGGTCACGGCACCGTAGAGTGTGGGCAGATGAAGGTTCTCGTAACAGGCGCCACCGGGTTCATCGGCTTCGAGTTGTCCCGCCTGCTTGCGGAGCGCGGCTTCTCTCCGAGGCTCATGGTCCGCCGCCCGGAGCGCGGGTTGCTCCTGCGCAATCTCGAGGCCGAGGTGGTCTACGGTGACCTCAACAGCCCCCTGAGCCTCGAGCGGGCGGTGGAGGGAATGGACACGGTGATCCACCTCGGGGCAAGGGCCACCTTTGAGGAGTACCGGCTTCTGCGTCCAACCATCGTGGACGGGTCGGTGGCCCTGATGGAGGCAGCGGCCGCAGCGGGCGTGCGGAGCTTCGTCTACGCGAGCAGCCTGTTCGTCTATTCGGGCGGCCC
>CALEMO010000295.1 GCA_937910825.1 uncultured Solirubrobacterales bacterium
TTCTCGAAGTTGTTCTGGCGGGTGCCCCAGTAGGTGCCTTCGATCAGGCTGCCGTCTTCGTGGACCACCCGCTGGTCGCTGAAGATCAACCGGGCTTCGCCGATGCCGTCGCGCAGGGTGCTCAGCTTGTCGGGGTGCCAGCGGTCGTCTTGATCGCAGAGCGCGAAGAGTTCGTACTCATCCGGCACCATGCCGATCGTCCGCTCGAAATTCCGGTAGAAGCCGAGATTCACGTGCGAGCGCGAAAGGGTGAACCTTTCGTCGTCCGCGATCGTATCCTCGATCGCCCTGAGTGCCTCGGGCCCGGAATGATCGTCGCTGATGAAGCAGTGCCACTCGCAGTCAAGCTGTTCCCTGATCGAGTCGACCTGCTGTCGCAGCAGAGCCGGGTCGGGCTCGTAGGTCGCCATGCAGACCGCGATCGCGAGGTGCTTCACCACTCAGGTCCGGCTCGCGTAGAGGACAAATACATCGGTGGATCTCATGTTGTCTTCCTGACCGAGGTGGATCCCGAAACCTTTCGACTTGAGCAGGCGGCGGATTTCAGCAAGCCGGTCGCCCTCGTCGTGCACTTCGGCGACCACCTGCCAGATCGCCGGCCAATGTCCTGGTTCGATTCCACGCAGCACGTCGAGCTCGGCCCGCTCGACGTCGATCTTCAGCAGGTCCACCCGGTCGATCGCCTCTTCGGCGATCACCGACGAGAGCGTGCGCAGCCGGCAGCTGACCGTCTGCGGATCGAAGTCACCTTCGAGCCGTGTCTCCGCCTGCTGATCGCTGAGGCCCATGTCGAGCAGAACCGACTTGACGGTTTCGTGGTCCCGGACCGGCATCGCGTAGCGGCTCGACATTGCCGCGGCCCCTTCGTAATAGGTGAATTCAACGCTGCCCTCGCTGTCGGAGAGGCCGAATTCGTAGGTGCTGGCGCCGGGCAGGTTCTTCAGATTCTCGACCAGCATCTCGTAAATCGCCGGCACCGGCTCGAAACTGAGGACCCGGCCGGCCTGGCATTCGGTAAGGAAGAAGGCCGCAGCAACACCGACGTTGGCGCCGGCGTCAATCACCAG
>CALEMO010000296.1 GCA_937910825.1 uncultured Solirubrobacterales bacterium
GGCAAGAGCGCGTCCTGCTGGGCCTTGTTGAAACGGTGGATCTCGTCCAGGAAAAGCACTGTGCGGCGCCCGGCATTTCGCTGCCGCTCTTCGGCCCGCTCGATCACCGCCCGAATCTGGGCACGGCCGGCGTTGACCGCCGATTCCTCCTCGAAGGCGCCGTCGGACATCGCCGCGATGATCCGGGCCAGGGTCGTCTTACCGGTGCCGGGAGGTCCGTAGAGGATCGCGCTGTGCGGGCGGCCTGCTTCGACTGCGCCGCGCAGAGTCGTGCCGGCGCCGAGGATGTGCTGCTGGCCGACGACTTCGTCAAGGCTGGTCGGCCGCATACGGGCGGCGAGCGGCGCGTCAGATCCCGGTCCGGCGGCAGGCCCGGGACCGTGATCATCGGCACTGAAAAGTTGGTCGTTCATGTCCCTCGAGTATCGCCTACGCCACGGTCACGAACCTCCGAGTGGCTACCTCTTCGCAGTCAACTTCGCAACCGGCAGACAAGGTGCCGGCCTGGAAGGAGCGGGTCAAGGACTCGTTCTGGTCGGCTCCGGCCTGCCTGTCCCCGACGGATACCACCAGGCAGGCCAACAGCACGCCCAGCGCCAGCAGCCAGACCCGACTGTGCATCCAATGATCGGTCTTCAACGGACTTCCTCCCCGGTAGTCGTGTGTGGCACCGAGCTATCTGGGGTCCGGTGGCAACGCAAACAAGGCGCTCTTGCGGGGCACCCCTTCAACCCGCACTGGCAAAATGGACCACGATCCCTGGTCCGGTGACCTCGACGGGGAGCGGCCTGCGGCCGCCGGGATACGCTTGCGCCTGCCATGAGCGGCGACGACGATCACAGGGGAGCGCAGGTACGGACGAGCGCAGTAGTCAGGGATCGCTTGCCGCTGGTCCTGCTGGCCCTGATGCTGCTCGCTTCAGCGGGATTCATTCTTCGACTGACCGCAGGGATCACTTTCGTGAGTGACGAGTGGGACCTGTTGCTGCTTCGGCAGGGCTGGGGGATCGATCAGTTCGTCGCACCATTCAACGAGCACATGGTGATCGCGCCGTCCTTCCTCTACCACGTCCTGCTCGAGGTTTTCGGCATGGATTCCGCCCGGCCCTTCCAGCTTCTGGCGACCGGGACCTTCTTGCTGAGCTCCGTGCTGCTCTTCGTCTATGTGAGGCGGCGAACGGGAGACTGGACGGCCCTGATCATGACTGCGCTGATCCTTTTCCTTGGGGCAGCTTTCGAAGACTTTCTCTGGGCGTTCCAGATCGGCTACTTCGGTTCTCTTGCGGCCGGACTCGGTGCTCTGATCGCGCTGGAGCGTAACGACCGCAAAGGGGACATCGTGGCTTCAGTGCTCCTGTTGCTTTCGCTGGCGTTCTCCAGCCTCGGCATCGTTTTCGCCGCCGGGGCAGTGGTCGAATGGCTGCTCAACTCGCGTGATCGAAAGAAGCGCCTCTTCGTGCCTGGCGCGGCCCTTGCCTTCTACGCACTCTGGTGGATCGTCTGGGGCCAGAGCGCCGAGAGTGACTTCAGTCTTTCGAACATTCCTGACCTGCCCTCCTATGTCTTCACCTCGATTTCAGCGGGCTTTACGTCGATTGCCGGCCTTGCCACCGGTGACGGCTCCGAGCCGGAACAGCCCCACCTGATCTGGGGCAGGATCTTCTTCGTGGTTGCGATCCTGCTCGCGGCCTGGCGACTTCGGCGACGCGGTTCGATTCCCAATGGCCTGCTGATCGTCGCAGCGGTCGGCCTCAGCTTCTACCTGCTGGCCGGGCTCAGTCAATCAGAGCTTCGCCCCGCGACTTCCAGCCGGTATCAATTGCCCTCGGCGATCTTCATCCTGCTGGCGGCGGCCTGGATGCTCGAAGGAATCCGGATCAGGACACCGGCGCTGATCGGAGCTGCCGTGGTTTCCGTTTTCGCGATCGGCAGCGGCCTGAACCTGATGGACGACGAAGCAAAGACCCGCTGGCAGCCGACATCGGCTGCCCTTCTCAACTCATTGGGAGCGATCGACATCGCCGGTACTTCGGCCCGCCCGGATTACGAACTGCTGCTCGGCCTCAAACAGCCGGTGCCGATTGCCGACTACCTTCGCGCCACCGATGACTTCGGCTCTCCCGGAACCCTGGAAATCGAACTCGCCGCCAGCGATGCCGGGAAACGGGTGGCCGCCGATTCAACCCTGATTGACGCCCTCGGTATTCAGTTGACCGGGCGCCTGCCCGGGAGGCATGGCGTCTGCAGGGGACTGAAAGCCGGCGGGCCGGCGGTGCGCGTCGGCCGCCGGCCTGACGTGATCAACCGCGGCAGCGACGACCTGGGGATCGCCCTTTCGAGGTTCTCGGACCCACCCGGCATCGAGATCGGTGCGGTCCTGCCGAAAGGATCAGCCGGGATCGACTTGCCACCCGACGAGTCGGGTCAACCGTGGCGGCTTGCGATCACCCGCGGCGGTCCGGCCGAAGTCTGCGGCTAGGCCTTCTCAGCGACGTTGTATTCGTAGATTTCAAGCAGGATCTCTTCGATCCCGTAGCGCTGTTGCCAGTCCGGGTAATCCTTTTCGAATGCTTCGAGGTCCGAGATCCACCACATGTGGTCGCCGATCCGGTTCTCTTTTGACATTGTCCAGTCCAGTTCACGGCCGGCGATGCGCTGACAGGCCTCGATCGCCTCCAGCATCGAGCAGTTGCTCTGCCGGCCGCCACCGATGTTATAAACCGCGCCGCTGCCCGGCTTCTTCTGGAATTCCATGAATGCGGAGACGAGATCGGCACAGTGGATGTTGTCCCGGACCTGCTTGCCGCCGTAGCCAAAGACGGTGTACGGACTGCCAGCCACGACGCACTTCATCAGGTAGGCCAGGAAGCCGTGGAGTTCCGCACCGGCATGCTGCGGACCGGTCAGGCATCCGCCGCGGAAGCAGACGGTCAGCATGCCGAAGTAGCGGCCGTATTCCTGGACCAGAAGGTCAGCACTCGCCTTGGATACGCCAAACAGGGAGTGAGTCGACTGATCGATCGACATCGAGGTATCGATTCCCCGGTGATAGCGGTGACCGGGCGGCAGTTCGAGCCGGCTTGTCTCTTCAACAAGTGGAAGCTGGTTCGGCAGGTCACCGTAGACCTTGTTGGTCGAGCAGAAAATGAACGGGGCCTCGGGGCAGTGCTGCCGGCAGGCCTCGAGCAGGTTGAGCGTGCCAAGGGCATTGACGCCGAAATCGGTCTGGGGGTCGCGGGCCGCCCAGTCGTGGGACGGCTGCGCGGCGGTGTGAATGACCAGCTCCGGCCCACCTTCGACCCCGGCGAATACACGGCCGACACCTTCGGCATCACGGATGTCCAATTCGACGTTCTCGAACTCTTCGTATCGGGAGAGAAGGCTCTGCGAAGTCGGGCGGGTCGAAGACTCCGGCCCGAAGAACTGCGAGCGCATGTCGTTTTCGATGCCGATCACATGCCAGCCCGCTTCGACCAGGTGCGCGACGGATTGCGAGCCGATCAGGCCTCCTGATCCGGTTACAACTGCGGTCTTCAATTCATGCCGCCGCGTCGGGTTCCCTGCACATCGGCCTAAACTAACAGCATGGCGCACGGTCCGACAGGCATCTCGGCTCTGCGCAATCGACCATATGAGGTGCTGCTGGCGGTACTTATGCTCGCTTCGGCCGCCCTGCTCATTTACTACCGGTCGTATCTCAATTTCATGCTCGACGACTGGGCCTTCGTCATCTACCGCGAAGACGGCGGTCTCGGCGACTTGCTCGACCCCCACAACGAGCACATCTCGATCCTCCCGGTCGCGATTTACAAGCTCTTCCTTTCGGTCTTCGGCATGGGCTCGGCGATGCCGCTCCAGATCCTTTCGGTGGCGGTCTTCCTGCTCAGTGTTTTCGTACTTTTCGTCTACCTCAGGTCGCTCGTCGGAAAACCGGCCGCCCTGATCGGCTGCGCAGTGATCCTTTTCCTCGGATCTGCCTGGGAAGATCTGCTCTGGGCCTTTCAGATCGGCTTCTCGATCTCGATCGCGGCCGGAATCGGGGCGCTGGTCATGCTGCGGCGCCAGGACAGCTTCGGTGACCGGATCGCCTGTCTGCTGCTCGTGATCTCGATGATTTCCACATCGCTGGGCATACCTTTCGCGATCGGTTCCGGCGCAATGCTGCTGCTCCAGGGTGAGAACCTGATCAGGCGGTTGTATGTGGTGGTGGTGCCGGTTTGCATCTACGGGCTCTGGTACCTCGGCTGGGGCCATATGGCAGCGAATGCGCTGAGCTTCGACAACGCGCTGCATGCGCCCGAGTACATCGCCCGTTCTTTCTCCCTGACCGCGACCGAAATAACCGGCTTCTCGAAAGTGATCAGCTCAGCCGAAGTCATCCCCAGCCTGCTGATCGGCCTGTTCGCCCTGGTCGCTGTGGCCTGGGGAGTCAGGCAGCGGAAGGGGATCCCACGGCCGCTGTTGGTGGCCGCCGCGATCGCCCTCGCATTTTGGGGGCTGGCTGCACTCAACCTGGCGCCGGGCCGCGGCTTCGAAGTGAGCCGCTACCAGTTCCCGAACGCTGTCCTGCTGCTGATGATCCTGGCCGGTGCTTTCGAAGGGGCCAGTCCGCGCGCGCGGACTCTCGGGGTCCTCGGACTGATTGCTCTGGCCGCGATCGCCGTCAACATAGATGCTCTGCGCAACGGCTACCGGGACGTGATGAAGCCACTGTCAGACAAAGGCATCGCCGGGTTGACCGCGGTGGAAATCGCGCGCGACACGGTGGATCCCGGCCTGGCAATCGGCATGAACCAGAACGACACCGCCTTCGTCGCGGCCGGGGGCTATTTCGAGGCCGAAGAGAAATACGGATCACCGGCCTGGTCTGAATCAGAGATCGAAAAATCTTCCAGTTCAGCGAGGGCCAGGGTCGACCAGATCCTGGTCGCGGCCCTGCCAGTCAATGGCATCCCGCTGCCGGCCGGGCTCGTTTCGGGATCATGCGAGGTGTTGCAGGCGGGCAGCCCGGGTTCTGCGAAGAGTATCCCGCTGCCGGCGCAGACTTTCACCTTCCGCCCCCGGCGTCAGGTCTTCCTGGCGGTCGGCCGCTACGGCGACGGAGCAGAGACCGGTGCGGCGCTGGCCGAACCCGGGGTCGAGACGCTGGTCAATGTGCCGGGAGACTCCTCGGACCAGCCGTGGAGGATCGGCTTTCTCGGAAGCGGCAAGGTCCGGGTCTGCGCATCGGTGAAAGAGAGGTAGCCGCGGCTACCGGCGCCTCAGTCCTTGAGGTAGTCGCCACGGCTCAAGTGGTATTCCAGCCAGATGTAGAGCACGATGAACAGGTAGCGGCTACCCATCTCCCGCATCGCAAGCTTCGCCTCTCCGACCGTGCGGTTGGTCCACGAGGTCGGCACCACTTCGAAGCTGTACCCACGGGTGATCGCCTTCAGCGGCATTTCCACCGTCAGATTGAAGTGCTTTGAGAGCAGCGGGGAAATGGTCTCGATCACTTCGCGGCGATAGCCTTTGAAAGCATTGGTCGTATCGTTGTAACCGAGGCGGAAGATCGTGTTTACAAAGAAGTTTGCGGCCCGGTTGACGACCATCTTCACCCGCGGGTAGTCACTCACGGTTGCGCCCTCGATAAACCTCGATCCGAAGGCGCAGTCGGTGCCGCTTTCGAGAATGCGGTGGTAGACGACCAGGTCTTCCGGATCGTCGGATTTGTCGGCCATCATGATCACGACCGCGTCGCCGCTGAACTTTTCCAGGCCGGAACGGACCGTCAGGCCGAAGCCGCCCGAATAGTGGGAAGGGCGGCAGATGACCGCGGGGTTGCCGACGCCCAATTCGTCGACAATCGCCCGGGTGCGGTCGGTACTGCCGTCGTCGATCACCAGGACTTCGTAGTCGATCGACTCGCGTTCCAGGGCGGAAACGATGCCTTCGATCGCTTCGAGGATCGAGCCCTCTTCGTTGCGGGCGGGTATGACCACCGAAAGCTTCAAAGCAATGTGCCCTTCAGCAGATCACGCTGCGAATCGATCCAGTCATGGATGTCCTCGAGGATCGCCGGCGCGCTGCGCTGTGGCCGCCAGTCCGAATGCTCGAGCAGACGCGAGCAGTCGGAAATGTAGATCGGCACATCGCCGGCGCGGTCTTCGAGCACCGGCGTGATTTCAAGCTCGACCCCGGTCAACCGGGAACAGATTTCCGTCGTCTCACGAAGCGAAAGGCTGATCTCGCGGCCGCCGCCGACGTTGAAGGTCTGGCCCGACCAGTGCCCGGGGTCCAGCAACTGGAGATCAATCAGGTCCAGCAGGTCTTCGACATGCAGCAGGTCGCGCACCTGTTTGCCACTGCCGCCGAAACCGAAGTAGGAGAGTGGCTCGCTCTTCATGTGGGCAAGCATCCAGTGAGTGAACACACCCTGGTCGACCTTGCCCATCTGCCAGGGACCCGCGATCACGCCGCAGCGATTGACCACCGTCTGAAGGCCGAACATCTCATTGAACTCCTCGATCAGCAGTTCAGCCGCAAGCTTGGTCGACCCGTAGAGCGTTCTCGCACCCGAGGTCGGCATGTCTTCACTGATCCCCCGCGCTGAGACCCCCGCAAGGCTCTGGTCCTCGTCGAGTTCGAATCGACTTTCGCCCTCACTGGTTGAGATCTGCCGAAGCCCCTTGAGCGGGTAGACCCTGCTGGAAGAAAGGAATACGAACTGGGCATAGTCACGCCTGGCAAGTTCCAGGCAGTTATAGGCACCGGTCAGATTGGTCTCGACCAGATACCGCGTATCGCCGTCGACCCCGCTCATCACCGACGGCTCAGCCGAGCATTCGAGCAAAGCGTCGAGCCGACCGGCCGATTCGAGGTCTTCAGGGTTTCGAACATCGCCGGAGACGAAATCGACGCCAGCCTGCTCGAGCCGGGGGAGATTGAGTTCGGAGCCCTTGCGATGAAGGTTGTCCAGTGCCGTGACCTGCCAATCCGGGTGGCGGCCGGCGAGGCCGATCGCAAGGTTCGAGCCAACGAAACCCGCTCCCCCGGTTACAAGAATCGACTTCATCAAGGCCAGCCTATTGAGTCCTTTGGTGAGATACTTGTCAGGTGAACGCACCCGAGATTCTTCAGCACCTGATCCGGTTCAACACGGTAAATCCTCCCGGCAACGAAGCGGCAGCACTCAACTTCCTCAGGGACATGCTCGACGAAGCGGGATGGCAGACCGAAATCCTGGCCGAGCTCCCGGAAAGGCCCAATCTGGTCGCCAGGCTGAAGGGTGAGCAGCC
>CALEMO010000297.1 GCA_937910825.1 uncultured Solirubrobacterales bacterium
CTCTTCGAACCGGTTCATCTCGGAGGGGTAGCCGAAGATGTCTACGGGCAGCAGGCCTGCCGTCCGGGGCCCGATAGCGGCTTCGGCAGCGGTCGGGTCCAGATTCAGGGTGACCGGATCGATATCGGCGAACACCGGCTTCACCCCTTCCATCAGCAGGCAGTTCGCACTTGCGACGAATGTAAAGGGGGTAAGCACGACTTCGTCCCCGGCGCTCCAGCCGAGCGCTCTCACACCCAGATGAAGCGCAGCGGTACCGCTGCTCGCCGAAACCGCGTCATCGACGCCCAGCCAGGCGGCGAATTCTTCTTCAAAGCGCCGGCCCATCGGACCCAGCGAAAGCATTCCCGACCTCAGGACTTCGAGCACCAAACGCTCTTCTTCGGGTCCGATGTCCGGTTTCGCCAACGGCAGGTCGTCGGTCACCCGGGGCCGTCCTCAGGCTCCGGCCGGCCACCTTTCGGAAAGGCGAATTCAAGTGAGTCGACCAGCGCTTCCCACGAAGCTTCGATGATGTTCTCCGATACACCGATCGATCCCCAGGTCTCTTCTCCGTTCGTAGAGTCGAGCAGCACCCTGGTCCCGGCGCCGGTTCCGTGGTCGGAATCAAGGATCCGGACTCTGTAGCCGGTCAGCTCGACTTCGGACAGGTGAGGGTAGTACTCGGTAATGGCTGCGCGGAGGGCCTTGTCGAGAGCGTTGACCGGTCCGTTGCCCTCCGCCACCGTTAGATGGCGCTCATTCTGGACCAGGATCCTCAACGTGGCCTCCGTCTCCACTGCGCCGCCCTCGCGCATCTCGGTGGTGACCCGGAAGCCCTCGAGCCTGAATAGAGGTTCGTATTCCCCGGTCAGCTTGCGCAACAGCAGGTCGAACGAAGCTTCGGCGGCTTCGTAGTGATACCCCTGATGCTCACGCTCCTTGAGCAGCTTGATCGCCTTGCGTGCAGATTCGTCATCCATTTCGAGACCGATCGATTTCGCCCTCTGGAGGATCGTCGTCTTGCCGGAGAGCTCCGAAGGAAGCACCGACGTCTGATTGCCTACCGTGGAAGGCTCGAGATGCTCGAAGGTCCGCGAATCAGCGGCGACGCCCGCCACGTGCATCCCGCCCTTGTGGGCGAAAGCGTTGCGCCCGACGTACGCCTGATCCGGGTTCAGGGGTACGTTCAGCAACTCGGCCAGATAGTGCGAGGTGGTTGAAAGCTGCGCCAGCTGTTCCGGTGAGACCACGTCATAGCCCAGCTTCAGCTGGAGGGCCGGCAGGATCGAGACGAGGTTCGCGTTGCCGCAGCGCTCGCCATATCCGTTCATCGTTCCCTGCACCAGGCGTGCACCCTCTGCGACCGCGGCCAGAGAGTTGGCCACTCCGCATTCAGCGTCGTTGTGGGTATGGCAGCCGAGCTCGACGTCTTCACCCAGCTGCAAACGCACTTCACGCACCGCCGATGCCACGTCGACCGGCAGGCTTGACCCGTTCGTATCGCAGAGCGAGAGGTTGGCCGCTCCCGCGGCGTTAGCCGCCTGGAGGCATTCCAGCGAATAGGCCTGATCGGCCCGCCAGGCGTCGAAGAAGTGTTCGGCGTCATAGATCACCGTCTTGCCTTCGCCGATCAGGAAGCGGATCGACTCGTCGATCATCGCCAGGTTCTCTTCCGGCGAAACCTTCGTCACCTTCTCCAGGTGGAGCGACCAGGTCTTGCCGACCAGTGTGACCACCGGGGCGAAGGTCTCCGCCAGGCTGCGCAGGCCTTCATCTTCCGCCGCTTCTACCCCGCGCCGGCGGGTCATGCCGAAAGCACAGATCGTCGCCTGTTCCAGCTTTTCTTCGGCGAGCAGGCCGAAGAGCTCGGCCTCCTTGGGATTTGAGGCCGGGAACCCGGCCTCAACGTACTGGACGCCGAGCCGGTCCAGGGCATGAACCACCCTTACCTTTTCGGAAGCAGAAAGTGACATGCCATGACCCTGCATGCCGTCCCGCAATGTCGTGTCGTAAAGCTTCACCTTGTCCATCAGAACATTCCTCTCAGGAAATCGAAACCGGATGCTTCAGGCATCCGGGGAAACGGGCGCGGCCATGACCGCGCTGCCGCGAGCCGTCAGCTCGCAGCCCCCGTAATTCGGGCGATCCGGTTGATTTCGAGAAAACGGCGAAGCATCAGCCCGTGACTTTACTCGGTTCGCCAACCAGGTCCAGCCACTCCGCGTATTCAGGGGCCCGGCCATAGATCGCGTCTTCGAACCTGGCCTGGGCCATCTTGGTGACTTCGCCGGGCTCACCAAGCGGATGGTCGTCGATCTCCCGGACAGGCACGATCTCTGCGGCAGTACCGCACATGAATACTTCGTCGGCCGTATACAGCTCGGATCGGGCGATGTCGCGCTCGACGACCGGAAAACCGCGGTCTTCGAGGATCCGCATGACTGACTTGCGTGTTATTCCGTCGAGGATCGAAGCGGCCTGAGGCGGGGTCGAAACCTTGCCGTCACGGACAACGAAAATATTCTCGCCGGATCCTTCGCAGACACAACCACGATCGTCGAGCAGAATCGCCTCTTCGTAGCCGGCGTTCGCCGACTCGGTCTTGGCGAGAATCGAATTCAGGTACTGGCCAGAAGCTTTCGCATGGGGAATCAGCCCGGCTCCGGAAACCCGGCGCCAGGATGAGACCTTTGCCCGGATGCCGTGGTTCTTGCCATCTTCTCCCAGATACGCGCCCCAGGGCCAGACCGCGATGATCATCTCGACCGGAGCGCTCTTCGCGTAGAGACCCATTTCGCCATATCCACGGAACGCAAGCGGGCGGATGTAGCAGTCCCTGAGACCGTTCTTTCGAATCAGCTCGCGGGTCGCCTCGCCGATTTCCTCAGCGCTGAACGGGATGTCGAGGTAGTACATGCGAGCCGACTCATCGAGGCGTTTCAGGTGGTCGGCATGGCGAAAGATCGCCGGCCCCTGCTCACCGTCGTAGCAGCGCACACCCTCGAAGACGCCCGTTCCGTAGTGGAGGCCGTGAGTCAATACGTGCACCTGCGCCTCGTCCCAGGGGACGAACTTGCCGCTGTGCCATATGAACTCAGCCTTTTCCACGAAATACTCCTTCTGCGCGCGTTGGTTGGCGAATGGTAACGCTACTTCGTGAGCGTTGCGAGCACTGCAGCCGTGATCTCTTCGGTTCCGACCTTGCTTTCCCCGTCCGCACCACTGAACAGGTCGGCTGTGCGCAGCCCGGACTCAAGCACAGCGTCAACGGCGGCTTCGATCGCGTCGGCCTCGGCGGCCATAGCAAGGCCGTAGCGAAGCATCATCGCCGCTGAGAGCATGGTCGCCATCGGATTTGCGCTTCCGGTGCCGGCGATATCGGGGGCCGATCCGTGAGCCGGCTCGAACAGGCCAGGCTCGCCTTCGGCCCCCACGCTGGCAGAAGGCAGCATTCCAAGGGAGCCGGTCAGCATCGCGGCCTCATCGCTGAGGATGTCCCCGAACAGGTTCTCGGTGACGATCACATCAAAGGCGGCCG
>CALEMO010000298.1 GCA_937910825.1 uncultured Solirubrobacterales bacterium
GCAGGTGGCGTCGAAGCTCTCGCGGCTGCCGCTGTCGTACTTCGACGGCCAGCCGCGCGGCGAGATCCTCAGCCGCGCCACCAACGACACCGACAACCTCGCGCAGGCGCTCCAGCAGACGCTGAGCCAGCTGGTGACCTCGCTGCTGACGGTGATCGGCGTGCTGGCGATTCTCGCTGGCCTTGGCATCTTCCTCGCCATCGGAATCAACGCCTCCCCGGCCGGCGCCGAGTGCGCCAAGACCTCGAGCGGCGGCCTGAGCATGAACTCCGGCAGCTGCAAGAAGGTCAAGAAGGCGAAGCTGGTAAATGGCAAGGCCATTGCCCCCGCATCCGCGCCCGCCCGCGTCAAGAAAGCCATCAAGTGGGCCAACCGGATCCGCCGCAAGCCGTATGTCTACGGCGGTGGCCATGCGAGCTTCCGCTCCAGCGGCTACGACTGTTCCGGCGCGATCAGCTATGCCCTGCGCGGCGGCCGGTTCGTATCGAGTCCGCTTGCTTCAGGCGGGTACATGAACTGGAAGCAGCGCGGCAAAGGCAAGTGGATAACCGTCTACTCGAATCCAGGCCACGCTTATATCGTGATCGCCGACCTCAGGTTTGATACGGCGAACACCGGCAGCGACGGACCCAGGTGGAGCAAGAGCCTGCGCTCAACCTCAGGCAGCTACTCCGCCCGCCATCCGGGCAAGTTCTGAGCCGGAGCATCCCTCCCCCGCGAAAGCCCCGGTTAGCCGAGCCCGCCATCAGTGCGGGCTCTGTTTGTTTTGGCGCAGCCTCAGGTCGGCTCGACCCCGTCCAGCGCAGCAACCAGGGCGCTCAGTTGGCCACGAATCAGGGCCCACTGGGTATCAACCTCGGTAATCGGGTCCATAGTCGTGACGGCGAGACCTCGAACCGCAGCCACAGAAGTCTGGAGCACAGCGTCAAAATCAGGATGTCCGGAGATTTCGGGCAGCAGGTCCTGAGCGCTTCGCATGATGATCGCCTCTACGTCCTGATGCAGATCACGCACCGGGCGCTGCAGATCCGAGTCGGTCCGGGAGGCAAGCTGGAGTTCGACCGCGGCAGCAAAAGTCGGACCCCTGAAGACAACGAGCAGCCGGTCGAGAATCGCCGCAATCCTCTCCTCAAGACCGACCGAGGTGGTCGAGGCCGCCACAAACTCCTCGGCCAGGCGTTTGGTCACATACCGCATGGCTTCAACGCTGAGCTCCGCCTTTGTGCGGAAATGGTGCTGGAGCGCGCCGAGCGAAACACCTGCACGATCTGCCGCGAGACGCGTGGAGGTCCCGGCGTAGCCATTCTCCGTCAGCAGTTCAACCGTCGCCTCGAGCACCGAAGCGCGCGTTGCAGCGGTGCGCTGGCTCTGCTGTCGCCTGGTCGGGTTCATCGAGCAGCAATGTACCAGTCGATCGACTTGTTTCCCGGCCGTCCGCCGGCAAGATCGATGTCCGGGCGGTTGAGCTGAAAATGTGGCAGAGTTCGGGTGAGTGGAGCGATCAGCACTTCCGGGGGTGACACGCAAGCCGACGAGGCTGCTGTTCCACGGCCTGATCGTGGTGGTGGTCGATGCGGTAGCGCTGATCTTGCTGGCAGCGGTAATGCCGGGTTTCAATGTGGACGGGCCGCTTGCGGCACTGGCTACTGCAATCGCGATCGGCTTGCTCAATTCACTGGTCTGGCCAGTGCTTTCCAGATTCACCCTGCGCCTCACGGTGCTGACCCTGGGCCTCTTCGGCCTCGCGCTCAATGCACTGATCGTCGCTTCGGCGATGCTCGCGATGCCTTGGCTCTACATCGACGGTCTGACCGAGGCGGTCGTGATCACCGTCTGTCTCGCCATCGTCACGTCGCTGATCTCCGCTCTGCTGGCGATTGATGAAGACAGCTCCTGGTATCTGAACGTGGTCCGGGGGCAGCTCAGACGCCGGGGCGAGGTCGAGCATACGCAGGTTCCGGGCATCGTCTTCCTCGAAATTGACGGCCTCGCTCATGATGTCCTGCGGCGTGCTTTCGCGACAGGCAACGCACCCACGCTTGCTTCCTGGGTGCGTTCGGAAAGCCATGACCTTCACCGGTGGGAAACCGACTGGTCTTCACAGACCGGGGCCTGTCAGGCCGGGATCCTGCACGGCAACAACGGCGAAATGCCCGCGTTTCGCTGGTGGGAGAAGGAAAGCGGGCGGGCCCTGGTCACCAACCACCCTCACGATGCTGCCGAAATCGAAAGCCGCCAGTCCGACGGCAAGGGGCTGTTGTCGAGGGACGGCGCCAGCCGGGCGAACATCCTCTCCGGGGATGCAACCAGCTCGATGCTGACCATGAGTACGGTGCTCGAACGCAGGGGCAAGATCGGGCACGACTATGCGGCCTACTTCACCAAGCCCTACGCAGTGCTCAAGACGGCAACTTTCACCCTGATTGAAATCGCCAGAGAGCGACGGGCAGCCAGACAACAGGCGGCGGATGACGTCGAACCCCGGATCGAGCGCTCATGGGTCTATTCAATAATGAGGGCCTGGGCCACGGTAATTCAGCTCGACCTTCAGGTCGCGGCCGTGGTCGGCGACATGCTGGCGGGTCGGTCGGCGATCTATACGACTTTCCTCGCATACGACGAAGTGGCTCACCACTCCGGCATCGAGCGGCCCGACACCCTGCAGACGCTGAGAACCATCGACAAGCAGATCCGCCGGATCGTTTCAACCGCGCAGGCCACCCCCCGCCCCTACAGATTTATCGTCCTGGCCGACCATGGACAATCCCAGGGCGCGACCTTCCTCGAGCGCTACGGAATCAGCCTTGAACAGCTCGTAACTGATCTCAGCCAGGCGGAAACGGTTGAGCCCTCGGCCGCGACCGAAGACGACGCCAGGGCCTACATGAGTGCCAGTGTCACCGAAGCCGGTAACGACAAGAAGCTGGTCGGACGGGTGCTTGGCCGTTTCAGCCGTAAAACCGAAGCGGAAGAGGCTGAGGCGGAGCTGCCCGAACTCTCGGTGATGGCATCCGGATGCCTCGGGCTGGTCAATTTTCCGCGTGAGCCGGGCCGCATGACACTCGAACGGGTCAATTCGCTGCACCCGGGCCTGATCGATGGCCTGCGAAAGCACCCGGGAATCGGTTTCGTCCTGATCGATTCGGATAAACATGGCGCGGTGGCACTCGGCGCAGTCGGAACCAACTACCTGGAAATCGACCTGGTCGAAGGCGTTGATCCACTTGAACCGTTCGGTCCCAATTCGAAGGACCATGTACTGCGAACCCACCGTTTCAATAACTGCCCGGACATCATGCTCAACAGCACCTACTGGGACGAGACCGACGAAGTAGCCGCTTTCGAAGAACTCGTCGGATCACACGGTGGGCTCGGCGGTACCCAGTCGTATCCGTTCGTGCTGCATCCAACCGATCTGGAGTGGCCGGACGAACCGCTGATTGGCGCCGAGAACATCTACCACCTGTTCACCGGCTGGATCGACGACCTCGCGGCGGGTGCCGCAGCCGATGCCGAGGCCAGCCGCGATCAGTCGATTCCAGAGGAACTTCCGGGCGAAAGCACACGAACTTCAACGTCCGGGGAAACTTCAGCCACCTGATCCGCGAATCGCCTCGGCGGTGCGCTCAGGTGGTGTCGACCGAAACGTCCGGCGATCATCGGAAACAGCGTTCCCCAGTGGATCGGAATCGCCACTTTCGGCTTGATCAGCCTGACGGCCTCGGCCGCCCGTTCAGGATCCATATGGCCTTCGCCGAGCGTATGCCCCCAGCCCCAGACCGGCAGCAGGGCGACGTCGATCGATTTTGCGATCGCTTTCATGCCGAGATAAAGATCGGTATCGCCGGCAAAGTAGATCTGACGGCTGCCATCGATCACGAAGCCGATCGCCTGCCCGCCTCCCCCGCCCGGCCGGCGGCGTCCATCATGCTCCGCCGGCACGGCCGTGACGGTGACCTCGCCGACGGCGGCCGAAGCCCCGATTTCCAGTTCTTCGACGCTGACGAACCCCTTGCGGCGCAGGAATCCAGCGCAGCCCGGCCCGCAAAGGATTCGCACTCCTTGCCCGAAACCCCTCAAGGAAGGCAGGTCGAGGTGGTCGAAATGTTGATGCGAAAGCAGGACGGCATCCGGGATCCTCGCGTGATGGTCGACCGGAGCGGCAACCTGACGCCGCAGATGCGCGACCCTGTGCCTCAGTACGGGATCCGTGATCAGGTGGACTCCATCAAGCTTGATGTCGACCGTGGCGTGACCTACATATGTGATTTTTCCCGAGCTGACGTGCTCCTCAATCCATTTCGAGCCGGATTTCATTATCCCCTAATCCCACGAGCGTCTAGGCTGAGCGCCAGATGAGCGACGAAACCCCAGAGAGCAATATCTCCGGTGCCATCTACGGCACGATTCTTTCGATGGCGGTCATCTCGACCGCGAGCAAGGACCCGGATATCGGACCAATCGCGATCGCCGGCTGGGCCGTGGCCACGGCGATGGTCTTCTGGCTGGCCCACGCCTATTCGCACATAGTCGCCGACGGCATCGCCCGCCCGAAGCATGCCGGAGGCCTAATCAGGCTCGAATTGCGTCGTGAATGGCCGCTCGTACAGGGGGCGATGCTGCCAGCCGCGGCGATGCTGCTCGCTCCCCTGGGGATCGTCTCCGAGATCACTGCCTCCTACGTAGCGGTGGGTGCCGGCCTGGTCG
>CALEMO010000299.1 GCA_937910825.1 uncultured Solirubrobacterales bacterium
TTGGTCCTACGGGATCATCGAGGTGAAACCCCGGGGAGGATCCCCCGTCGGCGATCAACCGCGCCGATCGAGAGCTCTATGGCGCCAAGCGCAGGCGGACCGACCTGGTGGCGTCCGGTACCTGAGCAAGTTGCCCGGCCGTCGACGCCGCCAGGCATATCCTGGTGGCCCCGATGGACTGCCCGCATAAAGGCGATTAACTCCTGCGTTACCGGACACGCCCGATGGGCCGTGAAGGATTCGAACCTTCGACCTTGAGATTAAGAGTCTCCTGCTCTACCAACTGAGCTAACGGCCCGGAATTGAACTGCGGAGTATAGATTGAGGCGCTTTTGTTTGCCTGCCTAGGGGGTGCCGGTTCCAGCGGCATCTGAGGGCAGCGAGTCCTGGGCTCCGAGGCTTCCTGCGGGCTCCTGGAGGGACTGGCCGCCATCCTGCCTGGCCTGCTTCTTCGCCTGCTTGAGCTGCCTGGCGATGAACTGCCCCTGGCGCTCGGCCTGCTTGAGCTGAGTCCGGACCTGCTTGCGCTCTCCAGGGGCATCAAGTGTGGCCAACGCCTGCTTGCTGGTGGCGTCAGCCGCGGCCGTATCCTGGGCCAGGTACTGGTAGAAGGCGAGCTGAAGTAATTGGTTGGTCGGCACCGGGCCTTCGCCCTTCTGGAACTGCCTCTTGGCGTCTTCGACCACGATCTTCTGTGCTTTAACCGATTCGACGCTGTTCGACTCGAAGCGGGCCACCGTGCCACCAACCGAAAGGCTGGAGAAAGTCTGCGCCATCAGCAAGGCGACCGCGGGGTCGGCGTCGCCCTCGGCCGACTTGACGTATGCATCCCAGGCTTCGGCGGCAAGGTCGTACTGCTCTGACGCCTTTGGGGTGATCGCTGCCTGACCCGTGGTCGGATCAGGATCCCCTCGAAGGGTATTACCAGCCGAGACCCGGGCACGGATCAATTCCGCCTGGGCACCGAGCTTGGTCTTGTCGGCTGCAACGCGCTTCTGAAGATTTTCTGCCCTGTCGATCTGAACCTGGGCGGCATCGATGTCAGCCTGGGTATTGCCCGAGTTGAATCCGCCACCCGGAAGACCGATCACGACGAGGCTGGCGACCATGATCACAGCGAGGAAAACGTAGATAACCTGGATCACACGTTTGCGCCGACCGCGGAGGTCGAAAAGCATCCTTTTTTCGGGTTCTTCAGCCACTTCTTAGCGCTCCTCGATCGTTGAACCATCAATGACAGCCGCCTTTGGCGTGCCCATGCCACGGGCGAGCAAGATACTCAACTCGTACAGCAAAAGCAGCGGGACCATCTCGATTATCATCGAAAGCGGGTCGACACCGGGCAGTGCCGCAGCTACCACTGCGATGATCAAGTAAGCGTAGCGTCTGTTCTTCCGGAGCTGCTGAATGCTCACTACCCGCGTGCGGACCAAGGCCAGGATGATCACCGGCAGCTGGAAAACCACCCCGCCGGCCAGCAGTGTGGTCGAGAAGAAGCTGTAGTAATCCCTTGCCCTGAGTTGGGTCTCGAACTGGTCGCCGTTGAAGCTCAGCAGAAAGTTGACCGCGGCCGGCATGATGATGAAATAGGCGAAGACGACCCCGAGGATGAACAGCAGGGGAATGGTGATCAGCAGGGGCAGAATCACCCGGCGCTCTCGGGGTGAAAATGCTGGCAGCACGTAGGCGAAGATCTGGTAGCTGATCATTGGGGCCGAAATGATCAGCGCGGCGTAGGCACTTACCGTCACCGTGGTCATGAAGGCCTCGGTTGGGGCAAGCACGGTCAGCGCCTGATATTGCTCGGGCAGGGGCGCTGCGGCGATGTCAAGGAGCCGGGCGCTTTGCCAGAAACAGAGGGCGAAGATAACCCCGACCGCGACCAACGTGAAAATCAGTCTCGAGCGCAGTTCGTCGAGGTGATCGACGAGACTCAACTGCTCGTCGTGTTTGACCGGCTTCAGTTTCGCCAACCGGAGACCTTCAGTCTTGCCGCTCGGGCACTACCTCTGACTCGACCGGTTCCGCGTCAGCGGTCTCACCGGAAACTTCTTTGCCATCGTCCCTGGCTATCTCGGTGACCTCCGGCTCGGCGGTACTCGCGGTGATCTCCACCGGTGCGTCGTCGTCATCGTCGTCATGTTCGTCGTCGCCGCCGATACTGCTGATGCCCTCTTTGAACT
>CALEMO010000300.1 GCA_937910825.1 uncultured Solirubrobacterales bacterium
CTCGAACGCGAAGCCGACGACGAAGATGGCGAAACTGACGATGCTCCCGCGCCGCCGCCGGCTCCTGCGAAGCTCGCCAAAGACGCTCGATTCATCGCCACCGGAAAGCGCAAGCGCTCCGTCGCCAGAGTGATAGTGCTTGCCGGCGACGGCAAGATTCAGGTCAACGAGCGCGATTTCAACGAATACTTCCCGAGGGCACGGCACCAGACGATCGTCAGCTCGCCGCTCGCCGCAACCGGATACGAGTCGAATGTGGACATTCGCGTTCGGGTCCACGGAGGCGGCATCAGCGGTCAGGCCGGTGCGGTGCGCCATGGCATCGCCAGGGCGCTGACCGAAGTCGACCCCGAACTTCGTGCGGAACTCAAGCGCAGGGGCTTTTTGACCCGTGATGCGCGGGCCAAAGAGCGCCGCAAGGCGGGCCTCAAGAAGGCTCGTAAGAAGCCGCAGTTCTCGAAGCGCTAGAGCCCTGGCTGCCACCGAACGAACCCTTTTCGGCACGGACGGCGTCCGTGGCCGGGTAGGCGAAGGTCTCGACGCAGAGCTTGCGCTTGCGATCGGTCGGGCCGGGACGTCTGCTCTCGGCAGCGACCGGCCGCAGGTCCTGATCATTCGCGATACCCGTGAGTCGGGACCGATGCTCGAATCGGCCCTGTCGGCAGGGATCACAGAAGCTGGTGGCGACGTATTGCTCGGCGGAGTCCTGCCGACTCCGGCGGCGGCCCTGATCTGCAAGCAGTACGGACTCGACCTGGCAGCCGTCGTTTCCGCCTCGCACAACCCGTACTGGGACAACGGCATCAAGCTTTTCGGAGGTGACGGCGGCAAACTCGACGACGCCACCGAAGCCCGGGTCGAGGCGCTGATCCGCGAACCGCAGCCGCCCGCTGAGCGCCCCGGCAGGGTGACCGAATTGCGGGCCGCCGAGCAGGATTACCTGACCGGTCTCCAGGAGGCATTCAGGATCGACTTTGGTGGTCTCAAGGTTGTGCTCGATTGCGCAAACGGGGCCACCTACCGGGTCGCGGGCGAGATCTTCACCCGGCTCGGGGCAGACGTGGAACTGATGGCCGCCTCACCTGATGGCCGCAATATCAACCTCGAATGTGGTTCGACCGACCCCGGCCCGCTGTCCAGACGGGTCGCCGAGTCTGCAGCTTCGATCGGCTTCGCCTTTGACGGCGACGGCGACCGGATGCTGGCGATCGACGGCGACGGCGAGGTCCACGACGGCGATGAGCTGATCGGCCTGATCGCCGTCGACCGGCAGGCGAAAGGCAACCTTGGTGGAGGCGTCGTGGTGACTGTGATGACCAATTACGGATTCCACCGGGCAATGAAAGAAGCTGAAATTGAAGTGGAGGTCACACAGGTCGGTGACCGCTACGTGCTGGAGGCCCTGAAGCAGAAGCAGTGGGCGCTCGGTGGGGAACAGTCCGGCCACATCATCTCAACCGATTACGCACCGACTGGCGACGGTATCGCCGCAGCCCTGATGCTTCTGGAGGCACTCGGCGGCAGGCCGCTGACTGAGGCCCGGGTCATGGAGAAACTGCCCCAGACCCTGGTCAACGTAACCGTCGCCGACCGGGAAGCGATAGCCGGGGCCACAGCGGTATGGGACGCGGTCGAGCGGATCAACGCAGACCTCGAAGGGCAGGGCAGGGTTTTGATCCGCGCCTCGGGTACCGAGCCCCTGGTCCGCGTGATGGTTGAAGCCCCGACTCAGGAACAGGCGGAAACGATCTGCAGCGACCTGGTGGACCTGGTCAAGGCCGAACTGGCCTGAACGCTGGCTCGCTTTACCGCGTAGCATTACTGAACTCATGTGCGGAATCATCGGCTACGTAGGAGCCCGGCCCTGCGAGGAAATCCTGGTTGCGGGACTCGAAAAGCTCGAGTACCGCGGTTACGATTCGGCCGGGGTCGCCATGCTGATTCCTGACGGGGTCGAAAAGGTGCGTGCGGTCGGCAATCTGGCCAACCTTCGCGACGCGCTTGCCGCGACTGAACTCGCCGGCCTTTCCGATTCCCCGACCGCCGACGGAGGCTGGACCGGCATCGCCCATACGCGCTGGGCCACCCACGGCCGGGTCACCGAAGAGAATGCACACCCGCATTCCGATGAAAGCGGCGACGTGCAGATCGCGCTCAACGGCATCGTCGAGAATCACGCCGACTTGCGCATCGATCTTGAAGGCGAAGGCGTCACCTTCAGCTCCGAGACTGACGCCGAAGTCGTCGCCCACCTGATCAGGCGGCACTTCGAGGGCGACCTCACAGACGCCGTGCGCGCTGCCTACCACGATCTGCGTGGCCATTTCGCCTTCGTCGCAATGCATGTCGGGACCCCGGGCGTGCTGGTCGGGGCACGCAAGGAAGTTCCGCTGATCATCGGCGTGGGGGAGGACGGCACCGAGAACTTCATAGCTTCCGCCATTCCGGCCTTCATGGCCGAAACCCGGCAGGTGATGGCCATCGAAAATGGTGAGATCGTCACGGTCACCCGCCATGGAGTGAGCATCTCGACCGCCGAAGGTGAACCGGTCGATCGCGAATCCGAGACCGTTGAATGGGACGAGGAGCAGGCCGAAAAGGGCGGCTACGACACCTTCATGATGAAGGAGATCCACGAGCAGCCGGAGGCGATCGCCGAGACGATCCTCGACCGTATGCCCCATGACGACGGGGTCGACCTTTCCGACGTCGGCCTGAGCGACGAGTTCCTGAAAGGGGTCAAGCGAATCATCATCGTCGCTTGTGGAACCTCTTACCATGCGGGTCTGGTCGGCCGGTATGCGATCAGCGAGTGGGCCCGAGTCCCAGTGGGAATGGACATAGCTTCCGAGTTCCGCTACAGCAAACCGGTGATCGGGCCCGGTGATCTGATCATCGGCATCACCCAGTCCGGGGAGACGGCCGATACGCTCGCCGCGATGCGACTGGCGCGCGAAGCCGGCGCGACGGTGCTTGCGGTGACCAACATCATGGGAAGCCAGGCGACGCGCGACTCGGATGCCGTGCTTTACACCCGGGCCGGCCTCGAGGTCGGCGTCGCCGCGACCAAGACCTTCGTTGCCCAGGTGGCGGCCATGTATCTCTTCGCCCTGCGCCTGGCCGAACTCCGGGAGACCCTGCCCCACGAGCGCGTGGTCGAGCTCGTGGCAGAGCTCAAACAGATGCCGGACAAGATCGAAGAAACCATCGAGCGCGTCTCCGAGCCGGTGCTCGCGATTTCAAAGCGCCACGCCGATCAGACTTTCTTTCTCTTCCTTGGCCGGCACATCGGTCTTCCGGTCTGTCTCGAGGGAGCGCTCAAGCTGAAAGAGGTCTCCTACATTCCGAGCGATGCTTACGCCGCCGGTGAAATGAAGCACGGGCCGATCGCTTTGCTCGATGAAAATACGCCGGTTGTCTGCGTGGCGACTGATTCACCGATCCTCGACAAGATGCTCTCCAACATCGAAGAGGTGCGAGCCCGCGGCGCCCAGACGATCGCCGTGGCAACCGAAGGTTCGGGGCGGGTCGAAAGGGTCGCGGAAGAGACGATCACGATTCCGGCATCCGACTGGGTGCTTCAGCCGCTGCTGGCGATCATCCCGCTCCAGCTGCTGGCCTACCACGTGGCCCGCATCAACGGCCTCAACGTTGACCAGCCACGGAATCTCGCCAAGACGGTGACCGTCGAATAGGCGGGTGGTTTTCAGGGCGCCAGGCGCTAGGGTGCTGTGCATGTCAAAGACCTTCAGGCGTTTTTTGATTACGTCTACTCTGGTAGCCGGTCTTGCTGCTCTCACAATGACCGCCTGTGGCGACGACGACGGCGGAAGCGCGGCCTCGAATCTGGCTGGCTTCATGCCCGCCGACGCTTTCGTATACGTCGAAGGCAGCCTGAAACCGGATGAGGAGGTCGCGGACGATGTCGAGCAGCTTTCGCAGAAGCTGACCGGCTCCTCGCTGAGCGCCTGGATCAGCGACGCCCTCGAAAAATCTTCCGACTCGTCGGTCTCGCTTAAAGATGACATGGAGCCCTGGCTGGGTCAGGATGCGGCGCTGTTCGTATCCGGTGACCTGGCAAACCAGGCTGCGGATGCCGCCGGTGCCGCGAACGTTTCGGTCGGCGTGTCGGCTACGGTCGGGATCTCCGACAGTTCGAACGAGGATGTCGGCATCGTGGTCGAGTCCACGGATACTGACGCGAGCAATGAGTTCGTTGACAAAGCCGCAGAAGACGGCGCCACTGATGGTGAATATGAAGGCTTCTCCTTCAAGATCAGCGACGACGACAGGTCGGTGCTGGGCGTTGTTGACGAGAAAGTCGTTTTCGCCACGAACCAGGCGGTCTTCGAGTCGATGATCGATGCCTCGAAAGGCGATTCGCTCGAAGGTACGAGCGCCTTATCCGAGCTTTCCGACAAGGTGCCGGACGGCAGCCTGCTGAACGTATTTATCGCCAATGATCCGATCATCGGTGCTGCCTCTGAAGGCGCAGGCGGCGTAGATCTGAATTCGCTCTATTCAGCCCTCGGCGGCGACCTGAGCGAGACCGCGAACATGATCAGCCTGGTCCCGGAAGCGGACGGAATCTCTGTGGTCGGCACCACCAACGCGGATCCGGCGCTGGTCAGTGGCGATGCCAGTGGCCTGATCGAAAGTTTCCCGGCGGATTCGGTATTCGCCCTCGGCTCCGGTGACATCGGGGCCAATCTGAGCACGGTGATCGACGCGATCAACGAAGAAGGAATCGAAGGTCTGCTAGCCCCCGGAGAGTTGAAGAAGTCGATTGACGAATCCACCGGCCAGGGAATCGATGTGACCGGCATCATCGAATCGCTGGATGACCTCGGCATTTTTGTGGGTGGCGGTTCGGTTGACGGACTCGGCGGTGCCCTGGTTCTGAGCAGCTCGGACCCGGAGCCGCTGAAGAATACGCTCGGTCTTTTCCAGACCCTGCTTTCTTTCAGCCAGGACGTCAGGGTCCAGCCACTGAAGGGGGACGCGACCGGGTTTAGGGTGCGCACTCCCGAGTTGCCCGGCCAGCCCGTGGTCGTCGCGATCAAGGGCGAGCGTCTGGTGATCGCGGTCGGCCTGCCCGCTGCCGCACAGGCGCTCAATCCGCCGGCCGACTCGCTCGCTGATTCGGCGCCCTACAAGGCCGCCGAGCAGTCACTTTCCGGAGAGAACGTGGACATGTTCGTCAACCCGTCGGCGATCGGTGATCTGATCGCCGCCTCGAACGG
>CALEMO010000301.1 GCA_937910825.1 uncultured Solirubrobacterales bacterium
CAGACAGCGAGATCCGGGCCCTGTCCGGGGAACCTCGTGAGGCATTGCTGGCCAGTCGCGACGAATACCAGGAAATGTTTCGCTCGCTAATCAGCCGGGGAATGGACGACGGCGAGTTGAGCACTGCAGACCCGGCCGTAGCGACCTACGCGATCCTGCTCCAGTGCACGGGGGTCGCGCTTTGGTTCCAGCCCGGTGGTCCGCTTGAGCTGGAGAGGATTGCCGAACTCCACATTGAACTTGTCCTGAGCTCGCTGCGAGCTGACAATTCACTGATCGCCGACGCGGTCGGCCTGACCGCGGGAAGGACTACATGAGCAGGATCAAACCGAAGGCACTGCCGGAGAATGCGACCATCGCCGTCGTGGCGCCGGCGAGTCCTCCGCAGACCCGCAGCGACAGCGAGCAGGCTCGCGAATACTTCGAATCCCGAGGCCACCGGGTTGTGTTCGGGCCGAACTACCAGAAGGTCCACGGCTACCTGGCCGGTACGGACGCTGAACGCGCTGTCGACCTCCAGTGGGCTCTGACGGAACCGGGCATCGACATGGTTCACACACTCTGCGGCGGCTACGGCTGCGCAAGGCTCTACGACTTGATCGACTGGGACAACCTCGGCGATCCACGCATTGTGTGCGGCTTCAGTGACATCACCGGGCTCCACCTCGCACTCGCCGCCAAGCCCGGCTGGGTGACTTTCTACGGCCCGAACTTCCTGCGCTTCACCCGGCGAAAGGACGAGCTGACCAAGGAGACCGAAGAGTGGTTCCACCGCGCGTTTCAGGCGGAACCGCTTGGCAAGGTCTTCGAGGACCCCGAAAATCCGTACGTGCTCACGATCGGCGAGGGCGTGGCCGAAGGCACGCTGGTCGGCGGATGCCTGACTCTGGTCAGCGCCAGCATCGGCACCCCATTCGAGGTCGATACGGAAGGCAAGATCCTGATGGTCGAGGAGCTCAATACCGACCCATACCTGGTCGACACTTTGCTCAACCATCTGGTGCGCGCGGGCAAGCTGGACAACGCCGCCGGCTTCGTCATGGGGACCGATGTCAATCTGCTGCCGCAGACGGTTCCCGAGGGACCGGAATCGACACTTTCGATCGAAGAGGTGCTTGACGAACTGATCGGTCCGCTGGGGATACCGGCGATCGCAAACGTGCCTGTCGGGCACGGCAAACATATGGCGACGATGCCGCTGGGGGCCGAGGTCCGGCTCGACGGCACCGCGAAAACACTTGAAGTAACCGAGTCGGCTGTAGAACCGGCCGGAAATCAATGAGGAGGAGAAAGATGGACCTGACGGGCATGAAGAAACTTGTAGGGGCGACATTCGCTCTATTGGCACTGATGCTGGCATTCGCAGTGCCGGCGATGGCGGAAGCGACCGGCGAATCAGGAGCATCGGGCGATTCGGGAGAGGACATCCTTCGGATCGGCTGGGCGCAGGATCCGCAGACCCTCAATCCGTTCATCGGCCTCGACGAAGAGAGCTACACGGTCTGGGCGATCAACTGGGATCTGCTGGTCAACTTCAGCGAGAAGGACCTGTCCCCGTCTCCCGGTATCGCCGAGAGCTGGGAAGTCTCCGACGACCGCAAGACAGTCACCTTCAAGATCGCCGAGAGAAACTGGTCTGACGGCGTTCCGGTCACCTCGAAGGACGTGAAGTGGTCGCTTGAGACCCTCGGCGGCGAAGGTGAACTCTTCACCAGCTATACAAACAACGTCACTTCGATCACCACCCCCGACGACGAGACGGTCGTGGTCAAGACCTCTCGCCCTGATGCACGCATCGTCGGCGGTCTGTTCATCTACATCCTGCCGGAGCACATCTGGGGCAAGGTGCCGCTCGAAGAGCTGACCTCGACCTACCAGCCAGACCTGCCGCTGGTCGGAAGCGGTCCGTATATCGTCACCGAGTTCGAGCGGGACCGGATCATCCGCATGGAGCAGAACCCCGAGTTCATTGGTGGAAGCCCGAGCTTCGACCAGGTTCAGTTCGTCAAGTACGGCACACAGGACGCTGTCGAGCGGGCGCTCGACCTGGGTGAGATCGACTCGGTTATCGAGGTTCAGGCCTCGACCTTCGAGAGCCTCGGAAACAAGGAGAACATCGAGACGGTGAAGAGTCCGTCGCCGTCGTTCACCCAGTTGGCCTTCAACCTGTGTCCAGAGAAGCTGTGCCCGGACGCCAATCGCAACCCGGCGATCCAGGATCTCGATGTGCGCAAGGCGATCGTCTACTCGATCGACCGTGGGCGCATCAATGAGATCGCCAACCGGGGCACTTCATTCGTGGCCAACGGTTTCCTGCCGTCCTTCTACGAATCGTTCTACGAGGAACCGGAAGAGATCTACGCCTTCGATCCCGAGAAGGCGAACCAGATCCTCGATGACGCCGGGTGGACCCGCGAGGGCGACGGAGTCCGTACGAAGGACGGGGAAGAGCTTTCCTTCAATCTCTACGTGCGCTCTGAGTCCTCGGGCAACATCCAGGCGGCGAAGCTGATCTCGGAGATGACCAAGGAGGTGGGCATCGATTACAGCGTCGAGGTGGTCAGTGTCGACAAGCTGACCGACCTGACCATCCGTTCGAAGGACGGCAAGCCGGCGCCTGATTTCGACAGTTTCATCTGGGGCTGGGGTGGAGATCCCTACGATCCGAGCTTCCTGCTCAGCCTGATGACCACTGACGAGATTGGCGGCTCTTCGGACTCGTTTTTCTCCGATGAGGAGTACGACAAGCTTTTCGTCGAGCAGGCCGGAGTATTCGACATCGAGCAGCGCAAGGAGCTGGTCAGCCGAATGAACAACATCCTCCAGGAGCAGGTCGCCTACGTGGTGCTTTCGGAAGACCCGAATCTGCAGGCCTACCGCACGGACCGGATTGCCAATGTAGCGCCGGCCTGTCCGGAAAAAACCGGTGACATCATCTGCGAGCAGGCTGGCTACGCGCCTCTGCTGACGATCGAACCGGCGTCTGGCTCGTCCAGCTCCGACAGCGGTGGCGGTAGCGGAGCGATCATCGCGATCATCGCGGTTGTTCTGATCGCTGGCGCGGCCATCATCATCATCCGGGGCCGTCGCCGCCGTGACAGCGAGCCGGTGGAAATGGAAGAGGAAGAGTGACACCCGCTTGACTGCGAGGCGTGAAATGAGGCTCAAGGTATGAGCGGGCGCTGGCTGGCCGGGAAAGTAGCGGCGGCAGTACTGACGCTGCTGTTCGTGATTCTGTTCAACTTCTTTCTGTTCAGGGTCATGGGCGACCCGACCACCCAGCTTGCCCGCCTGCCTAGAGCCACGCCCGAGGAAATCGAAAAGCTCCAGGCCCAGTACGGCCTGGACAAGCCGCTGGTCGGCCAGTTCGCCGACTATGTCGGCGATACGGCCCGCGGGGATCTGGGCACCAGTCAGCGTTCGCGGCGGCCGGTCTGGGACGAGATCGTCGACGCGATGCCGTGGACACTGCTGCTGGTCGGAACCGGCACCGTAATCGCCACCCTGCTCGGAAGCTGGATGGGGGTGATTGCCGCCACGCGGCGTGGACAAAAATCCGACCACGGCTTACTTGGCTTCAGCCTGTTCACTTACGCATCTCCCGAATATTGGATCGGGATCATCCTGATCCTCGTATTCGCCGTCTGGATACCGATCCTGCCATCGGGACTGCAGGTGACCCCGGGAGTCGAGTTCTCCAGCTTCTTCGCTGAAGCCGTGGATGTCGCCGAGCATCTGATCCTGCCGGCAACCGCGATGACACTGATGCTGCTGGGGCAGTACTTCCTGATCATGCGATCGTCGATGGTCGACGTACTGACCGAGGACTTCATCACCGTCAAGCGGGCCACCGGCCAGCGCTGGGACAGGGTCGTGCGCAAGCACGCCGTGCCGAATGCGCTGCTGCCGCTGGTCACCCTCTCGGCGATCCAGTTCGGGGCGGTAGTCGGCGGGGCGATCACCATCGAGACAGTTTTCTCCTGGCCCGGCCTCGGTGAACTCAGCTTCCAGGCGATCAACGACAAGGACTTCCCGGTACTTCAGGGGACCTTTCTAATCTTCTCCTTCGCCGTGATCCTCGCCAACCTGGCGGCCGACATTCTTTACTTCTACCTCGACCCGCGGGTGAAAGCGTCATGAGCTGGTCCGGCGCATTCCAGCTGATCATCACCTCCTGGCGCGGGCGCTTCGGCCTGGCAATCCTCGGCCTCGCCGTCTTCGTCTCAATCTTCGGCACCCTGATTGCGCCCTACGATCCCGAGGCATCGAGCCTCGCTGTGCTGCAGCCGCCGAGCTTCGACCACATCCTCGGGACTACGGAGAACGGCTCCGACGTCTTCTCCCAGCTCCTTGTCGGAGCCCGGGTTTCCGTGCTGGTTGGCTTCGCCGCGGCCTTCATC
>CALEMO010000302.1 GCA_937910825.1 uncultured Solirubrobacterales bacterium
TACGGTTTGGTGCGTGCCAGGCTCAGGAAGACGTCCGATCAATTCACCCGCCGGGGCACCGGGGGCGGTCGGTGTTCCCTGGGTCGGCCTGAGCATCCTGGTGGTCCTGGCACTGATCCTCGCGGCGCTGATCGCCTATTTCTTCTTCGACGTCGGCCGCGATGCCGGGGGAAGCGAAAGCTCCGGGGTGCCGCCGTTGATCAGCCAGGCTGAAACCGGGCCGACTGACGGCGAGCTCGAAGCCAACAGCGCCGGCTCGCTCGGCTACCCGGCAGTAGCCACCAGGAATACGACCAGAATCAGCGGCTCGGATCCGG
Source organism: uncultured Solirubrobacterales bacterium (assembly GCA_937910825.1). Taxonomy (GTDB): domain Bacteria; phylum Actinomycetota; class Thermoleophilia; order Solirubrobacterales; family 70-9; genus 67-14. The sequence continues at coordinate 318 of CALEMO010000302.1, forward strand.
TGGACCTCTCGATTGCTTCAGCGCTTGCCGCCTACCCGACGATCGGGCCCGGCACACCTCCTTCCGCCGTGACCCTGGCCAGCGACAGCCAGTGGCAGGCGGGTGTCGCCGCAGCCACCCTGAGCGCGGCGCCAGTCAACGCTCCGATCCTGCTCGCCCCGGAAGGAACACTTTCCACCGAAGGAGAAACCGCGCTCTCAGAATTCCAGCCCGAAGGTGCTCCCACCACTGGAGAGAAAGACGTCTTCGCGATCGGCCGGGTCGCGCCTCCATCGGGGTATGAGACCAAGACCGTGAACGCCGGCGACTTCGCCAGCCTGGCCGTGAAGGTGGCCGAGCTGAAGAGCGACCTGGTCGGCGGCCCTCCAGCAGCCTTCGTGGTCGTCTCGTCCGAAGAAGCCGAGTTCGCCACGCCGGCAGCATCCTGGACTGCCCGCTCCGGAGATGTGGTCCTTTTCACCGGCAAGAGCAGCGTGCCGAAGGCCACCCTTGAATTCCTCGCGAAAAAGGAGAATCGCGAAGTTCCGGTATTCGTCATGGGCTCGGCCGAGGTCGTTTCGGCCGCAGCGTTCGAGCAGCTCGATCAAGCGACGCAGAGCATCGAGCGGGTCAGCGGCGACAATCCGGTCGCGCTGGCCCTCGAAATGGTGAGATTCTCCAGCGGCAGCTTCGGCTGGAACCTGAATGACCCCGGGCACGGCTTTACGATCAGCCGCAGTGACCGGCCGATCGATGCGATCGCTTCGGTCGCCCTGTCCACCGGCGGCACCTGGCCGGCCCTGCTGCTGACCGACTCGAGCGACAAGCTGCCCGACGACGTACTCGACTACCTCAAGGACGTGAAGCCGGGCTATGACACCGACCCGACCCGGGCCCTGTACAACCATGTATGGATAATCGGGGACGAATCCCTGATCGACGTAAACCAGCAGGCGCTGATCGATGACGCCGCCGAGCTGGTCCCTGTAGATACCCTGAGCGGACCATGAGCGAAGAAGAACACATTGGAGTCCTCGACTCCGGCCAGGAAATTACACCCGAAGACATCCGCGAGCTGACCGGATCGGTCACGCCCCACTTCTCGCTGCAGGTGAGGAACCGGGTGCGTCGCCTGATCGAACCACTGCCCGCCGGACATCCCGCCCGCATTGAGGGTGAGCGGCAGATCACCCGTCTTGAGGCGCTCTCACGCCATAGCGGCCAGCCCGCCTCCGACGAAGCCTGAGGAGCGAGCGGTCGCATGAAGAAGCTTGCGGCCGGAGTCGAGCGAATCGGACAGTTCCCACTACCGATGGTCAATGTGTACCTGGCCGAAGATGTGCTGATCGATGCCGGAACCACCTGGGACCGCTGGCGCATCCCGCGCCAGATCAAGGATCGGGACATCTCGATGCTGGCGCTGACCCATGTCCACCCGGACCACCAGGGCCTTGCCCGGGACATCTGCCGAGAACGCGATATCCCGCTGGCCTGCCACACCGACGATGTCGCCGAACAGAACAAATCGGAATCGGAACCCGGGGAGGGTTGGCTCAGCCCGACTCGGTGGTTCCGAAGACTTCGATGATTCGGCTGTTGTATTCGGTGACCTGCTCGTTCGGGATGAAGTAAGTGGGCGCACCGGGAAAGACGGCGTCAGCGTAGGGGGCGATTTCTTCAACTTTCGCCCGCACTTTGTCCGGGGTGCCGACCGCGCAGTAGTGCTCGACCATCTCGTCCGAGATCGCAGCGGCGACACCCTCGATGTCTCCTTTGCGGAAGGCCGCTGCGGCGTCAGCCGCGTTCTGGCCGAAGTCGTGGTGGTCGAACAGCGGCATGTATGTCTTGACGGTCGAATAGAAGGCGAGCGTGCGGCGGGCGGCGTCGAGTCCACGCTCGTAATCATCGTCGATCGCGACACAGATGCTCGGCAGGAATTTGAAGTCCTTGCGTTCCCGGTTCGATCGGGAAAGACCGAGCTCGAAGTTCGGAACGATCACTTCTTCGATCCAGCTGGCGGAGCAGATCAGATGGCCGATCAAGCCGTCGGCAACGTCGCCGGCCATGCGGCACATACCGCCCTGGACGGCTGCGCTGTAAATAGGAATCTCAGCTCGGACCGGCGGAGTCGAGCGGTACCAGCCCTTGATGTCAATGTCGTAGTACTCGCCCTTGAAGGCCGCCGGCTCACCCGCAGCCGCGGCCCGGACGATTTCGCGAACGGCCTGAATCGTTTCACGCAGATGGGGCGCCGGCCGTCCGTAGTCGGCGTTGTGCCAGGTCTCGATCAGACGTTTCACACCGGGGCCGAGTCCCAGCCGGAACCTGCCGCCGGAGATCTCGTCGATGTCCATCGCACTCATCGCCATGGTCATCGGACTGCGCACGAAACCCCAGGCGATCGAAGTGCCGATGTCAGCCTTCTCGGTCTGGCTGGCCAGCCAGGTGGTCTGGGTGAAGGCGTTGCGAAACAGCTCGATCGCCCATACCGAATCGAATCCGGCGTCTTCG
>CALEMO010000303.1 GCA_937910825.1 uncultured Solirubrobacterales bacterium
GATCGACTGGGCGTCCCGCCCCCATGGCGACTCGTCCCTCCAGGAACGGCCCGCCGCGATCATCTCGAACAGTCCGATGCCGTTCGGCGCGATCTGGGCAAACCAGCAGGTTCGCAAGTCGTTCACGATCACCGGCACGCCGACAGTCGAGCGAGAGCTCGCGATCGGAAAGGTCGACGAGAAGCTGGGAGAAGACGGGACAATCACGGACCAGGCGACCCGCGAGGACATCACACGGGTCCTGACCGAGCTGGAAGAGCTCACCGGTGAGGTCAACCAGGCGAAGCTCGAAGAGCTGGCTGCCTGAAGCGTCACATCGCCCCTGGCCGAGGGATACTGCGGTCATGAGTCGTAACGCTCCCCCACCGCCGCAAGTTGACTTTGCGGTGGTGGGCGGCGGCATCCTCGGCCTCGCGGTCGCCCGCGAAGTCCTCAGGAGGAACCCCGGCGCCTCGCTGGCCGTCCTCGAAGCTGAAGACGAAATGGCCACTCACCAGACTTCACACTCGAGCGGCGTGATCCACGCCGGCGTCTATTACGAGCCGGGATCACTCAGGGCGAAACTCTGCGTCGAAGGCTCGGCTCTTCTTACTAGGTACTGCGAACAGCGCGGGGTTCCCTGGCGGCAAAGCGGAAAGCTGATCGTCGCCGCAGCGAGGACGAACTCGAGCGGCTTGACCGGCTCGGAGGGCGAGCCCGGGCAAACGGAGTATCCGACCTGGTCCGGCTCGGACCGGGCCGGATCCGGGAGGTCGAGCCGAATGCAGCGGGCATTGCCGCTCTCCACTCCCCGAATAACGGGGTCGTCGATTTCGGGAGAGTGACCGCGGCGCTGGCTGAAGACGTTGTGTCAGAAGGCGGCACCATCCATGCGGGCTTCGGGTTACCGGACTGAGCAGTTCAGCGGGCGGGACCACAATCCGCCATTCATCCGGTGTCATACACGCTGACAAAGCCGCCTTCTGCGCAGGCCTGCAATCGGACCGGATCGCGGGCATGGCCGGTGGGGATAGTGAGCCAAGGATTGTGCCGATCCGTGGCGGCTACCTCAAGGTGAAAGCCGACCGGTCAAACCTGGTCAAAGGCAATCTCTATCCGGTGCCAGATCCTGACCTTCCTTTCCTGGGCGCCCATTTGACGAAAGACATCGACGGCCGCCTGCTGATCGGACCGACCGCGATGCTGGTCGCAGCCCGAGACGCCTACCGGCTGAGCAAGGTGAGGCCAAAGTACCTGTGGGATACGGTCACCTGGCCGGGCACCTGGCGCATGATCGCGCGCCACCGCAGGGCGACCATCGACGAAATCCGGCATTCGATCAGTCCGAAGTCACTGATCAAGGAACCTCAGCGCCTGCTGCCCGGCCTGCGGTTCGAAGACGTGGAGGCGGGACCAGCCGGAATCCGGGCCCAGGCCCAGGCGCGAGACGGCACCCTGTTCGACGATTTCATGATCGAGAAGATCGGA
>CALEMO010000304.1 GCA_937910825.1 uncultured Solirubrobacterales bacterium
ATCTCCCCCGGGTCGATCCCGGAGAGCTCGCCCTTGCTCAGGGCTGTCGCGACCCGCTTCGATCGCGGCCCATTCGGCCCGGGTGAAGCTCGCCGATTTCTGCAAGTGATCCGAGCCGTCATTCATCCCCGCCACGTTGTGAGGAAGCACGGCCAGCACGACCACGGCGAAGGCGATCGCATAGCCCTTGAGGAACCGGCCTTCAGGACCGATCGAAGCGAGCAGCAGGAGTGCTGGAAGGCTGGCCGCGAAGATGTAGCGGCTGGCGTAGGGGTCGATGCTGTCGGAACGGGCCAGCGCGGTGAGGCCCCAGAACAGCACCAGCACGGCGAATGCCTGCCAGGCGATCACCGATCGGCGGCGCATCTGGACCAGGCGGATGATCACGCCGGCCGTAAGCAGCACGGTCAATGCGATCCAGATGCCTCGGCCCAGACCGGTCACATTCTGGACAGCGTGGATCGCGAGCTCGGAGAAATAGCTTGGGGGCGTTGCTCAGGGCGGGTCCGAGTTCAATCTGTTCGGTCCCGTAGAAATGTGACCAGAGCAGGTAGGTGAAGAGCGGTACAACGGCGATCCAGAGGCGCCTGAAGTCACGGTCGGCGGGCAACAGGAAGGCCGACTACGGCACCTCCCAGAAAAGGCAGGGCATAGCCGCTGAGGCTGGTCGCGATCACCAACATCACGCAGGCGAACATTTCACCCCGACGATCCCCCCTTTCGATACCGGCGAAGGCGAGCAACCCGAAGAGACCCGGCCCGGCGAAGGTCAGAGCACCCAGTGGCCAGAGGATCGCGTCGAAGGGCGCCCCAGCAGAAGGATGAGGACCGACGGAGCCAGCGCCCCCAGTCGCCCATGCGCCGCCTGGCGAAGTAATAGACGACAAGGGAACAACCGGCAACGAGCATCAGCGTGGCGAGCCGGTAGAGCAGATAGTCGGAGAAGCCGAACAGGTTGAGCATGGTCAGGTAGAAAGCCGACATGCCGTAGACCTGCTGCCCGTTGTGGCTCGCCATGTAGGTATTGAAGATCGAAATGTCGCGGAAGAGCAGAAAATCCCACTCGTCGCGGAAAAAGGTAGTGCCGCTGCCGAGGTGGATCAGCCAGCCGATTGCGGCGACCAGGATCAGGCCTAGTGCCAGGTGGGCGAAGAAGGCGGAATCTGCTCCGCGCAGTCTCATTGCTCAGGCGGCGACCAGTATTGGGAGCGGGGGTTTAACAACTGGGCTATCAGGGCGGAGTAATAGGAGGGGCCCTTGAGGCCGAGGTTGACCTGAATGCTGCTGCGCAGCAGCCAGAGTGAGTCGTTCTTCGGTGAACGCCTGGTTGCCTCCTCCGCGGTGGCAACCGCCAGCGCGGGGCCCACCACCCTCTCCTGAACTGCCGCGAGCTGGCCGTAGGCATCGCCAGCCCAGGGGGTTGCTGAAACAGCCCGCTCGGCCTTCTCCAGCGCCTTCCCGCCGTCACCGTCTTCAAACGCGGCGCGACTTGCGGCGATGTTGCGGCTCGCCTCGAACTGCCGGGCGGAAGCGATCATCACCGCCCCGCTGAATACCAAGGCGCCGACGACGACCGCCATGCGTATCAAGGTCGGGGTCGGTCGGCGGTTTATCGCCGGGGCGGCGGCCCGCGAGTAGACCGGACCGACCAGCACCGCAATCGAAATCATTATAGGCCCGAACAGCACGGGAAAATCTCCGGTCCAGTCGATCGAAAAAGCAAAAGTACCGACGGCCAGAAGTCCCATGAAAGCAGCCATTTCGCTGCGCTCGTTCGAATTTTTATTCCCGACTTCGGTTTCGGTTCCCCCGGTGCTGCCACCCCGCCCGCGACCGAGCGACCGGTAGCGGTTGATGCCCGTATACAGGCCGAAGAAAAGTGACCCGGCCAGCAGAAAGAATCCAATCAGGCCCAGTTCTGAAAGGAAAAGCAGGGGCAGGGAATGCGGCTCCACTGTCTTCATCCAGAACGTGCCGTTTTCCTTGAACCACGCTTCGTAGCCGCCGGAGCCAATTCCGTACAGCGGGCTTGAGGCGAACGCGTCGATTGCGCTTTCCCAGAGTTGCCAGCGACCGTTGCTGCTCTCACTCAGCAGGTGATCGGTGGCGAAGGTCGAACCGTCGGATTCGATCCCGTTCACGGGCAAAGCGGTGAACGCGCTTATGCGTTCGCCCGGATCGGATGCGAAAACCAGGGCGACAACCGCGATGCCGAGCACGATGGCTATCCGGATCGTCGTACGATGTTTGAAGTTCGCCGACTCGAGACGTCGGATCAACGGTCCACGCAGCCAGCAGGAAAGCGCGCCGACCAGGACTACTGCGGCCAGAAGAACGAGGCCCTGGAAAACGGCGTCGGACCCCGTACCCGCATGAACGACTTCGGGCAACTTGGCATTCAGCAAGACAAGCGGCACCGCGCCCAGGATGCCGATGATCAGGGTCCCGAAGAGGCGCTGGCGTCGTGGTCCGAGAGAGATCACCACGGCGATACCGATGAAGGCCGCAACCAGCGAACCCCTGGAGGAACACATGTACATCACTACCGAGGCGATCGGCGTTACCGCTGTCGCGGCGAGCCGCACGTATCTGGTGGACGCGTGTCCCCCGTGCCAGAGGCAGAGCACCAGCAGACAGGCAGTCGCGACGCCGATCGCGTTCCAGTAGCCAAGCGGCCAGGAAAGTCGTCCTCCGATGATGTTTCCCAACTGAATCGTCAGATCCGCGTCGCTGCCGATGCCCGGGAAGAACCGGCTTATTGCGGCCAGCAGCACAATCGCAAGAAAACCGAGCGTGATCCCGCGGATCCAGGCCAGTCCCTCACCGGGCTTTGCCAGGAGGATCGCAAGAACGAAAATTCCAGCCGCAGACGCGATCTGGATCATGCTGATGTATGCAAGACCGGCGTCGTCGGACCAGCTGATGGCGATTGCGGCGTAGGCGGTCAATCCGGTCATCAGTGCGAGACCGATCAAAGCGCTGGTTGCAAGCCGGGCCCGTGGCAGCTGGCCGAAACCGATCCCGACGAGGACCACGCCCCAGATTACGAACGCCAGCGCCGAGAGCCAATCGGTACCGTAACCTCCGTAGGCCAGGGCTAGGATAGTCATGCTTACCGCAACGCAGGCGGTGATCGCGTGTTTCGAATCGAAACCGCTATGAATCGATGCAACGCTTCCCCTCAAGCGTCAACTCCGAATTGAAGAAAGATTTTGGCTTTATCCATGAAATTAAAGCGATATTTGTTGCTGCTACTTCTACCCCTGGCCGCCATGATGGCGTTCAGCGCGGCGGCCGGTGGAGCCGAGGCTCCGGCCGGAATTCAATACAAGTATGACCCGGTTCCCAGGGCGGCCGACGACATCACCGCCACTGCGTCTCGCGAAAAGCGGGAGGAAGGCGGAACCAGCAGTCGCTTTCCGCTCGTTCTCATCGGCGCAATCCTGCTGATAGTCCTGCTGTTCGGAGTAAAGAACTACGCCGACCGACGCCGGCGGAAAGTTGGCGGCGGCCCGATCCCGATGCCCACCGTTCCGCTTGCGTTGATGGCGGCGACCGTGATCGGGGCGCTCGCATTCGGGGCCGGCGGTACCGTCGCAGCTTCATCGCCGAAGGCTCCGAGGAATTTCCTCGGCATGGCCCCGCAGGAAGGATTTACCACGGTGGATACCCAGCGCATGTCCCTGGGCGGGGTTCAGGCGATTCGTTTACCGGTTTCGTGGCCGATCGTGGAGCCCGAAGGTTCCGGCGAATACGACTGGGGTCTCTATGAAGAGGGGTTCCGGGCAGCTGCCTCGGTCGGCATCCCGATCCTGCCTGTGCTCTACGGAACGCCTGCCTGGATGGCCCGCAAGACAACGACCCTGCCGACCTCCTCGTCCCAGCTGAAAAGCTGGAAGCGATTCGTGGCTGCAGCCGTCAAACGTTTCGGAACGGGCGGCACCTTCTGGGACGAGCCCGAGCAGGTGGGGATCGAGCCCACGCCGCCAAAGGACTGGCAGCTCTGGAACGAGGTCAACTTTAAATACTTTGCGAACCCGGTCTCGGCAAAGAACTACGGCCGCATGGTGAACGCAGCCGCTCCGGTGATCCGGGCGAACGACCCGAGAGCCGATGTCATGCTCTCCGGACTTTTCGGCCGGCCTAAAGGTCCGCCGTCAAAGGCAGTCGATGCTCCCAAGTTCCTGAAGCAGCTCTCCAGATATGTCAAGGCAGGGACTTTTGACTCGATCGCGCTGCATCCCTACTCGCCGAATACGAAAGCCCTCAAAAAGCTGATCGCCGAATTCCGTTTTGCGGCCAACAAGTCCGGCTACAAGCGCAAGCCGATCAACATCACCGAGATCGGATGGGGTTCCGGACCCGCCAAGAATGCCTTCCTCAAAGGAAGCGAAGCCAAACAGGCGTCGCTACTGAGCTCTGCCCTCGGGTTCCTGATCAAGAGCCGCAAACGTTACAACACCGAAAG
>CALEMO010000305.1 GCA_937910825.1 uncultured Solirubrobacterales bacterium
CATGTGTTAAGCACGCCGCCAGCGTTCGTCCTGAGCCAGGATCAAACTCTCCGTGAAAAATGTTGCGAGGTATCAATGCCGGCCCCGAAAGGCCGGCGTCCTGAATCCGAAGATCCAGGGGCCTCTAACAATTAAACGAAAAGCTGTCATATCGAAATGTTCCCACGGTACACATGTATGGGAACGGACATGACGGGATAAAACAATACGGCTGATGCGCTGGCGCACCAGACGTACGTCCGGCCGATAGGCCGGACAAGTTAAATCGGGCTCGAACATTCATCCCCAGACCCGAAGGTCCGGAGTAAATGCACGCTGCTCAGTTTTCAAAGACCGCGTGCGTCTCTTCTGGCTGGTAATCAGCCCAGAGGGCACTTGGGTCGAACTGCTTGCCCGACCCAGCGGACAAAGGACTATACATGCTTTTCAGAACTTTGTCGAGAGGGACGCGCGCTTGGCTTCAGTCAGCGAATCTGAACCGCATGAACCGCCGTTTTCCCAGCTGTAGAACGTGATCGTCCAGCTCCGCCGCCGGGTAGTCGAGCTGCTCGGACGGTAGTACCTGGCCTTCCCTCTTGACTCCGCCCTGACCGAGTACCCGGCGTGCCTCACTGCGGCTGATGCCAAAGGCGTCGGAGAGCGCGGCCGGCAGGTGCACGGGGTCCTGGCTGAAAGAAAAGGTCTCGACGTCGGTCGGAGCCTCATGCCTTACGAAAACCCGGTTGAAATGCTCTTCGGCCTCGACCGCCGCCGCACTGTCGTGAAAGCGCTCCACCAGCCGTCGGCCCAGCTCACGTTTCGACTGGTTTGGCCCGTCTTCCGGCTGGGGCTCGCCCAGCAGCAACAGCCAGTACTCCTCCAGATTGGCGTCGGGCACACTCATCACCTTGCCAAACATCTGCTCGGGCGGCTCGGTCACGCCGATGTAGTTGCCGAATGACTTGGACATGCGCCTCACCCCATCGGTTCCGGGAAGAATCGGCATGGTCATCACTGACTGCTGGGGACGGTCGTAAGCCGCCTGGATCGAGCGCCCGAAGAGCAGGTTGAACTTCTGGTCGGTTCCGCCAAGCTCCACGTCGGCGTCGATCGCCACCGAATCGTAGCCCTGAAGCAGCGGGTAGAGCAGTTCCAGCGCGGAGATCGGCTCCTCAGCCTTCATCCGCTTTGCGAAGTCGTCTCTCTCAAGTAACTGGGCGACCGTAGCCCTCGCCAGCAGGTCGAGCAGATTCTCCGGCTCCATGCGCAGCCATTCGCTGTTGAAACGCACTTCGGTGCGCTCGCGATCGAGGATCTTGAATGCCTGCTCCTGGAAAGTATTCGCGTTGCGCTCGATCGTTTCCGGGTCCAGCATCGGTCTCTGGTTCGACCGTCCGCTGGGGTCCCCGACCCTCGCCGTGTAGTCGCCGATAATCAGGACAACCTGGTGCCCGTCGTCCTGAAACTGACGAAGTTTGCCCAGGACAACCGTGTGACCAAAGTGGATGTCCGGGGCGGTCGGATCGATCCCCAGCTTGACCCTCAGGGGAGTACCGCGCTCGAGCTGCTGGGCAAGACGACGGGCAGGCAGAGCCTCAACCGAACCGACAGCAAGTGCCTCGGCCCTCGCCCGGGACCCCGGAGAAGCGTCACCTTGCTCGTTATTAGGTCTTACTTGCACGATGCTAATGCTAGACTGAGCAGCGCGACTTGGTGGTTCCCGGGTGTTAGAAGGTTGAGAAACCCGCCCGAAATTGAGCGATACTCCTGTACGCCCACCCGGTCCTGAATCGCCATCCGATGGCCACTCGAACTACAAAGCACTCGCCGGACAAAGATTCCGGAAAGAACGGACGGGCCAAAAGCACTCCGGATGTTGCCGACGGCAACGGCGAAAGCGTGCTGCGAGAGCCGGGAGAAAGGGTGCTCAGGCCACCGGGCAGTGCGCGCGCGACTCAAAAGAGTGGCGCTGGCGAGGCTACATCGCCCGCTGAGGTCAGCAAGAAGGCTGGTCCCCTGGCCTGGTTCAAGCGCAAGCGCACCGCCTCCCCATCGGCATCCAAACCGGAAAATGCCGCCAGCCAAACAGTGCTCGACGAAATTCCACCGGCGCCAAACGGCACAACACCGAATGGAAACGGGACCGGTGGCCCTCCGCTGGGGATACCGCCCGCACCGCCGGCGGGAAAGCCGCCACGGCCGAAGGTCAAGAAGCTGCGCATCCTCTTCATCGTGCTGGGCCTTGGCACACTGGCCCTCTTCTCGGGGTTCTTCGGCATGTTTATGGCTGTCTCGCAGGATCTTCCCGCGATCGAGGAATACGCACAATTCAAGGCTTCCAAGAATTCAGTCGTCACCGACAGCCAGGGCCAGGTGATCGGCACCCTCAGCAGCAACGAGAACCGGACGCTCATCGCACCGGAACAGATTTCCCCGAACATGAAGAACGCCGTGGTCTCGATCGAGGACACGCGCTTCTACGAACACCGCGGGGTTGACTATCAGGGACTCGGGCGTGCCCTGGTTCAGGACATCATCACGCGAAGCGCAAGCCAGGGCGCCTCGACGATCACCCAGCAGCTGATTAAGCAGGCGCTGGAAGCCCAGAACGACCGCACCCCTCTGCAGAAGATGCGTGAGATCGCACTTGCCTACCACATCGAGCAGGAGTGGACCAAAGACAAGATACTGACCGAGTACCTCAACACTGTGTACTTCGGCTCGGGTGCTTACGGCGTTGAAGCCGCGGCCGAGACCTACTTCGGTCAGGCCCATCCGAGTT
>CALEMO010000306.1 GCA_937910825.1 uncultured Solirubrobacterales bacterium
CCGCAAAGGCGCTTCAAGGTCAGCTTGTCCATGCAGACGGCGGAACCGAGCGTGTCCGAGCCGACGTAGGCCACTCCCGCGGTATCAAGCGCTCCCTGGGTGACACCGTCTTCACCGAAAGGGCCGTGGAGAACCGGAAATATGACGTCGGCACCGAGCAGTCCCTTGCCGGGTCGGAGCGAGACCGCCTCACTCCCGTGGGTCCACTCACCGTCCTTCGTGATCAGGACTTCGAGAACTTCGTGGCCCGCCTCCCGCAGTCCCGCTGAAACCGCCTTGCCCGACGCCAGGGAGACCACGTGCTCACTCGAACGCCCACCACTGAGAACCGCTACCTTCATCAGGGCGCGCCCACTCCGCCAGACCCGCCAGGCGGCGTAAACACCCCTACCGTGATCACGATTCTCGTACCTTTGTTGGCGTTGCTTCCGCCCGATGGGTTCTGGTCGATCACCCGGCCGTCCTGGGGTTGGATGTCAGTGTCCTGCTCCTGGGCCGAGACCCTGAAACCGGCCGCCGAGAGGTCGGATTCGGCGTCTGACTGGGACAGGCCGACTACATTCGGCACGTCGACCGCGGTGTTCTGGGGCCCGGCCGAAACGGTCAAGTCGACCGTACTGCCGGGATCAACTTTCGTGCCGGCGTCGGGCGACTGGGTGAGCACTTCGCCCTTCGGCCGGTTGCTGCTCGTTTCGCTTGAGCTGAACTCGAGTCCCTTGGCAGAAAGCCTCTGTTTCGCGGCATCGAGCTGGGCGCCGACGACCGGCGGCACGTTGACCTGCGCCGGGCCGCTGGAGATGGTCAGCGTCACCTGGCTGCCACGAGTGGCGCTTTCGCCTGCCGGTGGGTCAGTCTCGATCGCCAGGTCAACCGCCACGTCACTCGAGCGCCTGGTCTCGACCGCAACCCCGAAGCCCGCCTCATCAAGGGAGCTTTCAGCTGCGGTGCGGGTCTGTCCGGCGACGTCGGGTATCTCGGCCTGCCCGGGGCCAGCGCTGACCACCAGATCGACGTCGGGATCGGAACAGAACCAGCCGAGGAAACTGCATTCGCGAGCAGCTTCGCCCTTGGGTGCCTGCTCAAGAACCCGGTTGCTCGGGCCCTGCTGACTGCGTCGGTCGACTTTGTCTACCGAAAAGCCGTCCTGGTTGAGCTTGGCAACCGCCGTATCGAGGTTCTCACCGACTACGTTCGGCACTTCGACCGTATTGCTGCGCAAGAGGCCGATCATGAAGAAGGCGAGTACGAGTACGGCCGCGGTGGCGAACCAGATCCAGGCCTTCGACTTCTTCTCCGGCTCGACGTAGGCCACCTCCGGCTGCTGCTCGGCCATGTCGAGCGCTTCGATGAAAGCGTCGGCGCTGTGAAAGCGGGAAACCGGTTCGCGCATCAGCGCTTTCATCACGACGGCATCGAGCGCCGGCGATACCGACGGGTTGTAAGCGCTGGGCAGCAGAGGCGTCTCCGACATCTGGGCCATGGCGATCGAAACTGCGCTGTCCCCGTCATACGGAACCCGCCCGCTGAGGCATTCGTAGAGGATCACGCCGACCGAGTAGAGGTCTGATTCGGGAACGACCTCCTGGCCCTGGGCCTGCTCCGGCGAGAGGTAGTGGGCAGTGCCAAGAATCGAGCCGGCTTCGGTCAGGTCGGAAATTCCGATCGCCCGGGCGATTCCGAAGTCGGTGACGGTCGTGAGGCCAGTCGAGTCGACGATCACGTTCAACGGTTTCAGGTCGCGGTGGATCACGCCGCCCCGATGCGCGAAACCTGCCGCTTCGAGAATCTGGCGCACGATCGCCACCGACTCGGGAGGCGTCAATCCGAGATTGATCAGATCCCTCAGGGTCTGCCCCTCGATGTAGGCCATGGCGATGTAGTAGGTCTCGCCGGCTTGGCCACGATCGAAGATCGAGACGATGTTGACGTGCTGCAGCCCGGCCGCCGATTCGGCTTCTCGCCGAAAGCGCGCGATGAACTCGGGGTCCGTCGCAAATCGTGAGTGAAGGATCTTCAGGGCTACCCGTCGCGGCAGGTGAAGGTCTTCTGCCAGCCAGACATCAGCCATGCCGCCGGTGCCGATCAGCGCTTCAATTCGGTACCTGCCATCAATCACATCGCCTTTCAGCGGACGGCTCATCTGTATTTCTCCTGAGGTTTCATTGTTGTCATTCGCCGATCAGAGTCTGCATGACTGCGGCGGCAATGGGAGCCGCCACCGTACCGCCCTGACCATCCGTGCACTCGACCGTGGCGGCTATTGCAATTTGAGGGTCGTCAGCCGGGGCGAAGCCGACGAACCACGCCTGGTTGGGCAGTCCGTCGCAATTCTCCCTGCCCGGCACCTCCGCGGTACCCGTTTTTCCGGCCACGTCGACGCCACTCAGTGCCGCCGCCGTACCGGTTCCTTCGGTGACAACTGCCTTCATCGCGATCGTCAACTCGGCCGCACTGTCTTCCGAAATGACGTTTGACTGCTCATCGGGGTTCATTGTGTCGAGCACTCGCCCGTCGGCGTCGCGGACCTGGTCCCAGATCTGCGGTTTCATCAGCTTGCCGCCGTTGGCGATGGTCGCCGCGACTTCGGCCATCTGGATCGGCGTCGCCAGCAGACGTTCCTGGCCGATCGCGATCCGGGAGATGTCCACCCCTTCCCCGGGCGACAGTAGCTCGCCGGTACTCGAATCGAAGACCCCGCTGGTCATGACCTCGTCTGTCGGCAGATCGATCTGCGGCTTCGAGTTGAAGCCGAACCTGTCCATGTATTCGTAGAGCCGGTCCTCCCCGACTTTGCGCCCGAGTTTTGCGAAGAAAGTATTGACCGAGTTGGTGAGGGCCGTTTCGACGTTGATCTCACCGAAGGCAGACCCGCCGAAGTTGGCCAGCGGAGAGCCCTGGATATTCAGGCTCGCCGGCGCATCGATCAGCGTGTCGGGATCGATCACGCCGCTGTCGAGAGCCGCCGCCGCCGTGACCAGCTTGAAGGTAGAGCCCGGCGGATACTGGCCCTGCGTCGCCCGGTTCAGGAGTGATCCACCCGGGTCGCGGTTGAGCGCGGTCAGGTCTTCCGGCACCTGGTTCGGGTCATAGGGCGGCTGGCTCACCATGGCCCTGATCTTTCCAGTGGATGGTTCGATCGCAACTACTGCCCCGGGGCGCCCCGCGAGCTGGTCGAAGGCGGTTTGCTGGGCGACGGGGTCGAGGCTGGTGGTGACGTTGTGGCCGACCGGGTCCTTGCCGCGCAGTTCGTCGATGATCGAAGTGAATTCGGAGTCGTCGCCGACCAGTTCCGAATTGTGGAACGACTCGAATTCCGAGTTGCCCTGGGAGATGAAGCTGTAGCCGATCGGGTGTCCGAAAAGACCGGCGGTCGGGTATTCACGCACGTACTGGATCGATGCGCCCCTGCCGTTGGGCGTGGACCGTGCGATCACCGTGCCGTCTGCGGCGAAGATCGTCCCCCGCTTGATCTGCTGAGCCTTGAACAGGGGGCGCTTGTTCACTCGTTCGTTCTTCAGGTTGTCGGCATCAAAGACCGCCCAGTAGGAAGTGAACCCGACCAGGACGGCGAAGCAGACGGTGATGAAAGCGAAGAGCTTGATGATCTGTGCGTTCATCGTCAGTGCCCTCCCTGGGCTTCCCGCCGGGCGCGATCAGAAATCAGCAGCAGCAGGGCGAGCAGGATGAAGTTGGCGAGGATCGAGCTGCCGCCATAAGAGACCAGTGGCAGGGTTACTCCGGTCAGCGGAATGACCCTGGTCACTCCACCGATGATAACGAAAGCCTGAAAGGCAAATACCGAGGTGAGGCCAGTCGCCAGCAGCTTCGAGAAGCCGTCGTTCGCCATCAGCGCGACCTTGAAGCCCCGGGCGGCGATCAGCAGATAGATCGCAATAATCGCGCAGCCGCCGAACAGGCCCAGTTCGGAGACGATCAGCGAATAGATCAGGTCCGTCTGGGCAGCCGGGAGTAACTGCGTATCGGTTCCCGGGATGGCGACGATCGACTCGGCGAAGCCCTCCCCGAAAAGACCGCCGTCAGCTTGGGCGAACATCGACTGGAGAACTTGGAAACCGGTGTCCGAGGGATCCTGGTACGGATCCAGCCAGATATCCACGCGGTCGGCGACATGTCCCACCGTGCTGTAGATGAAATAGGCGCCCACCATGAACATGCTCATTCCGATCACCACGAAGGAGAACCTGCCGGTCGCCACGTAGAGCAGGGCAAGAAAGGCAGCGAAGAACATCAGCGAGCTGCCGAGGTCCCTGATGAAAATCAGCATGAACATCGCCGCACCCCAGACCACCAGCAGCGGGCCGAGGTGTTTCAACGGTGGCAGAGTGAGGCCCAGCACCCGCTTGGCACCGACCACCAGGACTTCCCGGTGTTCACGCAGATAGCTGGCGAGGAATATGACGATGCAGATTTTCGCCAGCTCGGCGGGCTGGAAACCAAAAGGGCCGATCTTCACCCCGAGGTAAGCGCCATTGACCTGGGCGCCGATCAGCGGCAGGCGTGGTGCGAGCAGGAGGCCGATTCCGATCGCGGCGATCGTATAGCGGTAGCGCTCGAGCACGGTGTAGTCGCGCAGAAACTGGACGACGACCGCGAACAGGACCAGGCCGAGCACGAACCAGTTGGCCTGATCGCGGGCCAGTTCGCGGCTGAATTCGGAGTCGAGGCGATAGAGCATGACCAACCCGAATGCCGTCAGCAAGGCCATCAGTGGGAAGAGATAGGGATCGGCATCCGGGAGGCGGATTCGGATGTAGATGTGCGCTGCCAGGCAAATCGCCAGGAAGTACAGGCCGTAAGAAAGGCTGAGGGTGCTCAGGACATCGTCGTTCTGGCCGAAGACGGCTGCGAAGCCCATCGTCAAGAGAAGTGCCACCGGTACCAGTGCCAGGAGCTCCCGGTTCCTCGCCGAGCTCCTCACCGTCCTGCCCACCTAGATTCCCTCGCGGCTCTCGATGTCCTCGATCAGAGAAGTGGCGTCGCTTCGCGAACGCAACGAGTGTCCGGTCACCGAATCCTGCCTTGCCGGCGAAAGGTCGTTGGTCTGTATCGCCGTGGAATAACGCTCTTGGTAGAGCGATACGCCGAAAGGAAGTTCGTACGGCACGCCGCGGTAAAGAGCTACACGCCCGGCGTCATCGGTTCCGAGAAAAAAGGCCTGCCGGCTGGCGTAAAACAGGCCGCCGGCGATCACCGTCACCACCGCAAGGGCAATCGCGGCCCTCGCGAGAATCGCTCCGGTCCGGGGCCCGCCACCAGCGCGGCCGTCGGCGCTGGCGGCCGCGCGCTTCGCCCGCCGGTGGCCGCTGGCCGGCGTGATCAGCGTCGGGCCGTCGCGGTCCGGTATCGGCCGGGCCGGGTCCTCAACCTGAAAGAGGATCACCGTGATGTTGTCTCGCCCACCCGCACGGTTTGCTTCGTCGATCAGCGCTCTGGTCGCTGCATCCAGTGAAGATGAGCCGATCATCAGGTCCCGGATCCGTTCGTCGTCGAGCATCGTGGTCAGGCCGTCGGAGCAGAGCAGGAACAGGTCCCCCGGCTCGCTCGGCACGAACTGGATGTCGGCAAGCACTTCCGGCTCGGGTCCGAGCGCCCTGGTGATAATCGATCGCTGGGGGTGGTCTTCGGCCTGCTGCTCGGTGATCTGGCCCCGGCGGCGCATCTCCTCGACGAGCGAGTGGTCCCGGGTGAGTCGCTGAAGAATGCCGTCGCGCAGGCGGTATGCCCGCGAATCACCGACGTGCCCGATCACCACTGCGTCTCTTTCCCCGTCGACCGACGCCGCGGTGATGGTCGTGCCCATGCCGGCCAGCGCCGCATCTTCGTGGGCCCGGTCGTGAATGGTGCGGTTCGCCAGCGCGATCGAAGTTTCGAGCGACTGTTGGGGATCACCGGGTAGCAGGCCGTTCTCGAAAACCTGGACGGCGGTCATCGATGCGACCTCGCCCGCCTGCGCGCCCCCCATCCCGTCGGCGACCACAAACAGCGGCTCCTTGACGAAGAGGCTGTCCTCGTTCGCCTGGCGCTGACGACCCGTATCGGTCATCTCGGAGTGTCGGGCAACACGAAGCACCTAGTAGCCAGCCTCGTAGCGAAAAGTAGTGTCACCTATCGAGATTGTGAATCCGTCTCCAAGTTCGTTTTCGCCGACGACAGGCGCTCCGTTCAGAAGGGTGCCGTTGGTGGAATTCATATCTTCTACGAAGTATCGATCACCGCGAGGGTAGACCCTGGCGTGAAGTCCCGAAGCGTAGCGGTCTTCAAAGCTGATGTCGGCGTCACCGGAGCGACCGAGGGTGGCACCGCCGAAAAGATCGAAGCGGGAATCCACGGCCAGGCTGTCGCTGCGCTCGACGATCAGCCAAGCGTCACCTGATGCCCCGCCTCCGGATCCCATCGCCGTATCGGCATCGCTGGAACCCCGGTTCCGCTTGAGGTCTTTTCGCGCACTGGTCACCACCCAGATCAGGAAGAGGTAGAGAATTGCGAGAAACCCGAACTTCAAGGCGACTGAAATCGGCTCGTAATCCACGGCGCTGCGTGCCTATCGTTCCAGGCTGAAGCGGAAAGT
>CALEMO010000307.1 GCA_937910825.1 uncultured Solirubrobacterales bacterium
TCATCAAAATTACCTTCGAGCGCGATCACCCTTGCTCCGTGGATCAGGGCCTGGGCCAGCTTGCCGATCGCGATCTTTCCCTCTGGCACGATCACCGCGCCGGTCATGCCCGCGCGGACCGCATATGCGGCGGCGCTGGCGGCTGTATTGCCGGTGGAGGCGCAGATCACGGCCTCGGCACCCCGGCCTTTGGCCCGGGATACGGCAACGGTCATGCCGCGGTCCTTGAAGCTGCCGGTGGGGTTGGCACCTTCAACCTTGAGCCAGACTCTGGCGCCGACGATCTCGGAGAGGCGTGGTGCTTCAACCAGCGGGGTCGAGCCTTCATTGATGCTGACCACAGGATCACCCGGCTCCAGCGGCAGGGAGTCGCGGTACCTTTCGATCAGGGGTACTGGCATGTCTACTCGCGCCTCATACGAACTGCTCTTCGATCACCCGGATGAAACGCGGCGGCGAACGCAGGGATTCGAGCCTTGCGATCTCGTCGGTCGCTTTCTTGAAGGCACTTTCGGGGCACTGGTGGACCACCATGACCAGACGGGCGTCGTCATCGATGCCACGCTGGACCACGCTCTTGACTGAGATCCCCGAGTCGGAGAGGATTTTCGCTACTTCGGCCAGCACACCGGGCTCATCGGCGACTTCGAGGTGAAGGTAAAAGGACGATGAAACGTCGCTCAGCACCGGCAGGTCATTGTGGGCCGAATGGGTCTGCGCTTCACCGCTGACCACCGAGATCAGGTCGCCGAGCACCGCGGCCGCCGTCTGCAGGCCGCCTGCCCCCGGACCGGAGATCGTAACTTCGGTGATCTCCGGAGCTTCGACCGTGACCGCGTTGAATGGTCCCTCGATCGGGGACAGCGGGTGGCCGCTATAGAGGAAGCAGGGAAAGACCCTGACGGTGATTCCATCCGGCAGTCGCTCAGCAACGCCCAGCAGCTTCAGCGAGAGTCCGAGTTCCTTGGCGTAGCTCAGATCGTCCGGCTGGACCGACTCGATGCCTTCGAAGTCGACCTGATCGAGGGTGACCGGTGTGTGGAAAGCCAGGCGGGCGAGGATCGCCATCTTCGCGGCCGCGTCAGCTCCGTTGACGTCATCGGTGGGGTCCGCTTCCGCGTAGCCCAGTTCCTGTGCTTTGGCAAGCACGTCGGAGTAGGACGCGCCGGTGTTGGCCATCTCGGAGAGGATGAAGTTGGTGGTGCCGTTGACGATGCCGGACACCTTGGTGAAGTCGACCGCGGTGAAGCTTTCCTGGACGACCCTGATCACCGGGACCACCGCTGCTACCGCCGCTTCGAAACGAAGTTGCACACCTGCCCGCTCAGCCGCTTCGAAAAGCTCGGCCCCGTGCTGGGCAAGGAGCATTTTGTTGGCGGTAATGACCGGCTTGCCTGCGGCGAGCGCCGAGAGCACATGATCACGGGCCGTATCGGTTCCGCCCATCAGCTCGACGATCACATCCGAGGCGGCCAGAATCTCGTCGAAGTCACCGATGCTGGTTGTGAGGACGCCGGATATCTCCGCCGGCCGGCCGATCGCCGATTCGATCGCGCTGCCACGGCCGGCGACGAGCTCATCGAAAGCACCGCCGACAGTGCCGTGCCCGAGCAGGCCGATTCGCAGTGGCTCGCTCATGCGTCCCTTGCGAGCAGGTCTTCGTAGGTCTCACGCCTGACAACGATCGTGGCCTGCCCGTCTTCGCAGAAGATGACTGGCGGCCGTGGCATCCCGTTGTAGTTATTGGCCATGGAATGACCGTAAGCACCGGTAGCCGGTGTGAGCAAGATGTCTCCTACCTTTGGGTCGGCCAGTGCCACGTCGCGCACAAGGATATCCCCGGACTCGCAATGAGACCCGGCGACGGTCACCACGTGGTCCGCTTCGTCCCCGGCGCGGTTGGCGATGACCGCTTCGTAGCGGGCGTCGTAGAGCATCGGCCGCAGGTTGTCAGACATGCCACCATCAACCGCCACGTAGGTGCGCACCCCGGGTATCTCCTTGACCGTGCCGACGGTGTAGATCGTGACTCCGGCCGTGCCCACAAGTGATCTTCCGGGCTCGACCAGGATCCTCACGTCGTCGCCGAAGTGTTCACGTACGGCTTCGAACTTCAGGTCTACGTATGTTTCAATCTCCGGCGGCTCGTCTTCCTGCGTGTAGGAGATCCCGAGCCCACCACCGACATCGACCGTCCGGCACCAGTCCCCGCTCAGCGTGGCCAGCGATGCGACTGCCAGACGGAACGGTTCGATCTCGAAGATCTGGGATCCGATGTGAAAATGCAGCCCGACCAGGTTGAGCGTTTTCGAATCCAGCAACCGCTCGATCGCCCGCGCCGCGGTGCCGTCTTCAAGCGCGAATCCGAACTTCGAATCAACCTGACCGGTCGAAATGAAGGAGTGGGTTGAGGGCTTGATGCCCGGCGTCACGCGGACCAGAACATCCTGCGGACCCTCCAGGATGCGCTCACAGCGTTCGATCTCGTCGAACGAATCAACGATCAAGTGCCCGACTCCCGAAGCACCGACAAGTTCGATCTCGGAGTCGGTCTTGTTATTTCCATGCATATAAATGCGCCCCGGCTCATAGCCGGCGGCCAGCGCCATCGTCAGCTCCCCGCCGGAAGCGACATCGACCGAAAGTCCCTCCTGAGCAAAGAGCCTGTAGGCGGCGGTAACCGGCAGCGCCTTGCTGGCGAACAGCACTTCGAAATCGTCGGTCCGTGCCGAAAAGGCGGCCATATACGCCCGCGCCCGGCTGCGCATCTCTTCGACTGAAAACAGGTATGCCGGTGTACCGAAAGCGGCCGCGAGATCAACCACGTCACAACCCCCCACTTCGAGGTGGCCCTTCGCATTCGTCAATGTCCCGGCCGGGTATGGCATCGCCGCCATTCTTACGACTTCCGCCGACCGGTACGGTTTGGTGCGTGCCAGGCTCAGGAAGACGTCCGATCAATTCACCCGCCGGG
>CALEMO010000308.1 GCA_937910825.1 uncultured Solirubrobacterales bacterium
GTTGTTCTTGCAGGTTGCCTGCGCGTAGTCCGAAGTGAGACCGGGCGGCAGGCTTACCGTGATGTCCTTGGATGCGACGAAGAGCTGCTCTTCAACACCCGGGATCGCCAGGTTGAGAGAAGTCACCGACGAGTCGGCGGTCAGCTGCGAGATCGGGAAGAACAGGTCACCGTTCTTCTGGAGAAGCGTTTCGGTGTAGAGACCGACACCCGTGTCGTATGAGTAGGCGTAGATCTTGAGCCGCGGCAGGCCCTTCACCATTCCACCATTGAATACGAGCATGACACCGTCACGTGCAAGTGAAGTCTGCTGTGCGAGCGCGAACTCGGCAAGACCATTGCCGATCAGTGAATCGCCACAACGTGAAAGTGCTTCTGGCACGTCGAAGCTGACCGCTCCTTCGCCAATCTGGTCATCCGGGCAGACCGGCATGTCCGGGTCAGGATTAAAGCTGAGCTCCGTCGGCATGGTCAGGTTGGCGTTCTTCATTGGAAGAATCGTCGCATCGCCAGGCAGAACGTTGACCTTGCTTGCGACGCTCCAATTAACCGCCCTCGGGGCCTCTTTGTAAAGCGTGCCACCAGTTGAAGGCATCTTTACATCCATCGTGGTGGTCTCATTTACAGCCTGGGCGGGCCCGGCCATTGACAGCGCTGCGAACGCAGTCAGGGCGGACCCCGCGATTACCGCGGTAAATCTCTTCATTTCTTCTCTCCTGTCGATAAATATTGGGCGCAGCCCGCCCGATCCCTAAGTGATCGTCGGCACATTACAGGATAGAACCCGGCGAGTCGGCGAAAGTTGCGCGGCGCCAGGAGGATCTCTTCCTGGCTCCTCGATCAGGGTTCTCTGAAAACGTGCTGGTACTGCGTGGCAGGCTGCGACGGGTCGCCGAGGGGTTCGAATGGTGCCTGCTGCAGGCAGGCCGGCGCCGGCACGTTATTCGTCTGGAGGTTGCCGTCGAGCGCGAAGTCGATCACGCTCTCGTATTGCTCCTGTGCTTCGACAGGAGTGAACGGATAGCGCAGGTTGCTCGTATATTGAGCCTGCTGAATCGGCGTAAGTGCTGCCCAGGACGGAATTGTCGCGTTCAGACCGGCCCCGCAGTAAGAGCTGTCGAATACTTCAGCAGTTCCGCTGCCGAAGTCAGAATTGTTGCCGGCCGCAACGTAGGAATTCAGACGGCTCGAATTCAGGCGCCCGGAAAAGGCAGTCAATGATTCCGGCCCAAGGGTTATGCCCGCCCTTATGTATTTCACGTTCGAGCCGTTGTATGGCTGTGAAGAGTTTGTCGCCGCGGCCGCATTCGCGAGAAATGCGGCCAGCTCGAGACGGTAGTAGCTGAGGGTTTGAAGGAACGGGTTGAATTCGTTGAAGTAGTCCGGGATCCTTGCCAGCAGGCGCGGGGCCTCGGTATCCAGGAAACCTCGCAGTGACGGAAAGCCTTTTGGTGCCTTGCGAATCACCGGCTTGAGGCTCTTGTAAAGACGCTCGCTGACCGGAGCCAGTTCGGCCGACGCCTTGAATGTCGGCGAAAGCTGCTTCGCGACCGGCACCAGCTTTTTCATGATCGGAGTGCCCAGCGCGCTGAAATCGCCCAGCCTTTCCTGGGTCAGGCGAGATTCCACGAGGAAGGTCGGGAAGATACGGAAGAAGTCCTGGAGTTCCTGGTTCCGGTCCGCCGTGGTACCAAAGACCGTGTTCGTATTCCTGATCAGACCACTGAGCTGTCCCTGCCGCTTGCTGATCGCATCGAATACGACGCCGGTATTTCTGACCAGCTTGGAAAGGTCCTGCTCCTCTTCGTCGAGCACCAGGAGTACATCGTCGATCTCGGTCAGGGTTCCGGGCAGTACGCCGAGCGCCTGGTTCATGGTCGCCCCGCGGTTCAGCCAGGAGATCGAGGTATCGATCGCTCCCTGTTTGAAAGCTTCCCGGGTGGGTTCATCAAAAGTCCTGAAGATCTCGTCGAGCTGCACCGACTTGCCGACCTGAGCAGGCGGCAACTGGTCTCCGTCATCCAGCAAACCATCCCGCTTGTCACCCGGGGTCAACTCGATGTAAGCCTCGCCAAGCAGCGACTTTGCCCTGAGAATCGCTCTCGTATCCTCCGGCACCGGTGCATATTCAGGTTCAAGCTCCAGTGTGACGATCGCGCTTCCCGCTTCATCGTTCTCCCCAAGCTGAACATTGGTCACGTGGCCAACGTCAACCCCCGAGATCGATACCCCGGACTGCTCCGCCAGTTGACCGATCTGGGTAAGTGGCAACTTCAGGTGATAGCCGCTGGCGGCCAGCGGCGTCGGGCCACCGAATGCGACCCAGACGAAAAGCAGCAGGCCGAAGCACGAGAGCGCGAAGCCCGCGATAGTTATCAGCTGTCCGATTGAGGGGGCCTGTTTGTTCATGCTGGAGGTACGTTCGGACAAATCCCGCCGTCTACGGGATTCGTCGGTGGTGGAAGCTGAGCCAGTCGGTAAACCGTCAGCAGCTGAGGAATCATCGGAGAAATCTCTTTGGCGATCGTGGCGGTGTTGCAGTTGATCGTGCTGATGCCCCTACGAACCGGGCCCAACGCGTCCTGAGCATTTGACGACGAATTGAGATTGTGGGCGAGCCAGGGTGCCCAGAACAGGAAGCCTTCCTGTGCATCTCCCGCCGGGTTGTAAGCGAGCAGGTTGAAAAGCTGGTTGAACTCGGTAAATACGCCGCGGAACTGTTTGGTCGTGACTTCGGAGGCACGGCTCGTCTTGCCTAGATCCTTGAAGACGGGCTGCACGTCGCGGGTGAATGGCCTGATGTTGTTCTTCACGGTCGCGGTCGTATTGGCGGCCAGGCTTTGCAGTGAGCGCAGCGACGACTTGAGGTTCTTGGCGCCAGGAATCAGGCCCAGCAGGGTCGGGCGCAGAACCAGCGAGAGGTTATTCGATTTCTGGAGGCCGTCCTGGGCCGCAGCGAGGGTCGGCGGGAATTCCTGCAGCGCCTCCCTGAGTGATGCCTCCTCGTCGGCCCATGCCTGGAGGTTGTTCTTCGAATTCGTGATGAAGTCGGCAACCACCTGGTCGTTGTTGCCAAGTTCAGTCGCGATCTGGCTGAAGGCAGTGACGCTGCCCTTGATGTTGTTGCGCCGTTTCGCGAGCTTTCCGTTGAGCTTCGCCGTGTACTGCGCAAAAGGACCGAATCTGCGCAGTGCCTGTGACAGTTCTGGCCCCTTACCGTCAAGGCCTTCGCCGGCACCGGCCAGCAGCAGGGTCAGATACTGCTGTGTGTCACCGTCGAGCGTGGCGAAGAACTGGTCGAGCTGAATGTTGGACAGGCCCTGGGCGAGCGGCAGCGTCGACCCTTCTTCGGGTGGTGGGCCGGTGGTCCCCGGATCGATCTCGACGACCATGTCGCTCAGAGCCGTCTTCGGCCGAAGCAGAAATTCCGCGTCCTGATGGAGCAGTTCCTGGTACTTGGGTTCTATGTCGAGCCGTACCTTGGCCACCCCGTTGTCGAGCGTCGCCGCGCCGACTTTGCCGACGTTGATGCCCGCGATGACGGTTGCCTGACCCTGGCCCGGAGTGATTGCCTGGGCAGTCTCGAATTCGGCATTGATCGAGTAGAACTCCTGCCCGAGACCGGGTACCCACGAGGGCAATGCGGCCTTCTGGTTGGCGAGAATGCCCAGCAACACGGCGATCCCGACAACGATCAGCACGGCGATCGCGATGAAGTCAGTGAAATGTGTCTTGATCGCGCGTTTCATGGTGTGTACACCACCGGACTCGGCGCGCCGGGACCGACTGCCGGGCCGTTCAGGTCAGGAACATCCTGCGTGTGGCAGAGCTCGCTTCCTACGAGGGGGGGTGTCCCGCTTTCAACGGGCGTGGTTCCAAGGGTCGGCGTCGGGGTCCGGCCATAGAGCGGCGTGAATATTCCCGTCTCACCGGGATCGTCCATCTTCACGCTCCGGGCGCCTCCGCCGGCCTGGATCCTGATGAACGGTCCATTTCCGTCGAAGTTGTTTGCGGATCCGGCCAGGCTGACCGCGGCGTAGAGCGCTTCACGTGACGCTGACTGCCCGTTGCCAAGTGCGCCGTCCTGAATGACCTGCTCGCCTGTCGGCACGATGTTCTGAGCAACACAAAGGCTGAGATTTTGGATCTGCGGAAGGATCTTCAGCGTTTCGTTGATCGACTTGGCCGAGGACGGAGCGTTGCGCTTGCTGATCTTCGCCAGCCCGCCGAGTTCCGAGTTTGTCAACAGCGGCTTCAGCTGGTCTGTGAACGGACTGACCAAGCGGATCGTACGCGGAATCTCGTTGATGCCCGGAGTGATCGCCAGCGAGAAGCCGCGCAGCGCCGGCAGGGACGCGTTGAGGTTGGCGAGCGAGACTTTCGCGATCTGCAGCGTCGGCGCAAGTTCGCGGACCGTCGTCGACAGGTTCGTCGATTCGGCAGCCAGCGCGCCGGTGAATACCTCAAAGTTCCTGACAAAACCCTGGACGTCACCCTGGCGCTCGTTCAGCGTCCGGGTCACGCGGCTGAGACCGCGCAGAAGGTTCCCCAGGTCGTTCGGACCTTCACCGAGATAAGCCTCGTTC